>NZ_JAYGGZ010000007.1:101480-162798 GCF_034931465.1 Anabaena sp. UHCC 0399
TCAAACCCAATGATGCAACCCATCACAATAGCCTGGGAAATGCGCTGTATGCTCAGGGAAAACTAGAAGAGGCGATCGCAGAGCTAGAAATAGCTGTTCGCCTTGATCCTAATAGAACTCTCTTTCGTGAAGACTTAGAGCGTTATAAAAATAAGAAGAAAGGTTTTTTCAGGCGTTTATTTGGTAGTTAACATCACCTGTTGTTGCATAAATACTACTAGGGTTTTGGTTGAAGATGCGATCTCTACTGCAAAAATGCTGGTAAGGTTTTGTTTGGGGGTGCGATGGCGTAACCGCCCAGCGTAGCTGATCACCTGAAACTTTACAAACACCTTATAGTAGTTGTAGTTCAAAAATATTGACTTGTGCAAATTTTTATGAGCGTAGCGGATTTATTTCCCACCTTACAAAAGCTATCTCGTGCAGATAAACTTAAGGTGATGGAGTTTTTAATTCAGGAACTAGCTACTGAGTAAGAAACTTTATCGCTACAGCCAGGAGTTACTTATCATGTTTGGTCTGCCTATAATTCCCATAAAGCTGCTCATAAACTAGCTGCACTACTTGCTATCCCTGAAATTAGAGCATAGCTGATGATGCGATCGCCATCGCACGAATACAGCATGGAAATTAATCACCAGTCTTCTAGCTCAAGTCTTTTCAAGAAGACTAAGAAATATTTAAGTGGACTAAAATATTAAAAAGTGCCTGGACGTGTGACCGTGTTTCCACTCCAAGCACTCTTAATTTTCAATTTGCTCCTCACACTCCTAGAGAGTAACACTGCTTTGAAATAAAAGCTAGTGTTATTAGTGACACTTTGTAAACTGGATAGGTGACAGGGGACAGGTGACAGGGGACAGGTGACAGGTGACAGGTGACAGGTGACAAGCTAAACAGGGGAGTTAAATCAGTGAACAGTGAACAGTGATCACTGATGATGCCCACTAGTGTAAAAAGTGACGTGTACCAGTCAACACCATGACCAAACCCAGTTCGTTAGCGGCTTTGATGGAATCTTGATCACGTAAACTTCCCCCTGGTTGTACAATGGCGGTGATACCGGCGGCGGCGGCGATTCTGACGGAATCATCAAAGGGGAAAAATCCGTCACTGGCGAGAGTTGCACCTTGAGCTTTGTCTCCAGCTTGTTCTAGGGCGATTTTAGTTGAACCAACGCGGTTCATTTGCCCAGCACCGACACCTAGAGTAGTGCGATCGCTTGTGAGTACAATGGCATTAGATTTAACGTGTTTGCAAACCTTCCAAGCAAACAGCATTTCGGCTAACTCGTCGGGTGTGGGTTGGCGTTCTGTGACAACTTGCCATTTACTAGAATCTGCAATGATATCATCGGCAGCTTGGACTAAGAAACCACCTGCAATTTGTTTGACTAGAGTTTTAGCCCCACTGCTCAAATCTGCTAAAGTCAAAACCCGCACATTAGATTTTTTAGACAGAATTTTTTGAGCTTCTGCATCACAATCAGGTGCAACTACACATTCTAGAAATGTCTTAGTTAATTCGCTGGCGGTAGCTGCATCTATGGAACGGTTGAGGGCGACAATTCCACCAAACGCAGAGATAGAATCAGCATTGAAAGCCTTTTGATAGGCTTCAACAATGGTGTTTCCTAACGCTGTACCGCAGGGATTGGTATGTTTGATGATGGTAGCGGCTGGTGTATCTGGAAATTCAGTAATAATGCGCCGGGCGGCTTCTAAGTCTACCAAGTTATTGTAACTGAGTTCTTTACCTTGCAATTTCGTAGCCGCAGCCCATCCACTGGGAGTAGAGCCGGTTTGATACCAAGCAGCAGTTTGATGGGGGTTTTCACCGTAACGCAGAGATTGTAATTGTGTGCCGCTTAGGGTGTGCTGTTGGGGAAGGGATGCTGAAGATTGTTGAGAGAGGTAAGATGCGATCGCTTGATCATAACTACCAGTATGCAAAAATCCTTTTAAAGCCGCCTTCTGGCGAAACTCTAGGGATGCTTCCCCGTTATTTTGTCGTAATTCCTCTAAATATTCGTCATACTGCGCTGGGTCACATAATACCGTCAGATGAGCAAAATTTTTCGATGATGCCCGTAACATCGCCGGGCCACCAATATCAATATTTTCCACAGCTTCTGCTAATGTTACCCCTGGTTTAGCGATCGTCGCCTCAAAGGGATAAAGATTCACCACCACCAAATCAATCGGGCGAATTTGGTTATTTTCCAAATCTGTGACATCGCTAGCCACATCCCGCCGCGCCAAAATCCCGCCATGAATGCGGGGATGTAGTGTTTTGACTCGCCCACCTAAAATTTCTGGTGAACCTGTGTAATCAGAAACCTTGGTAACTGGTATTCCCGCATCTTTGAGGGCTTTCGCTGTTCCCCCACTGCTGATTAAGTCAAATGCAAATTCTTCCACCAAACTACGGGCTAGATCAATTAAACCAGTTTTGTTAGATACACTCAGCAGTGCTAGACGCGCCATGTCTCAATTCCTCAGATGCGAAAGACCCCAATTTTTACATAACCCAGGGTTCACTTCAAGACCATGTGGGATAATAGCGTTCAGTAACCCTTATGAACTGCTTACACCATAAGAGAGAAAAATGGGCATAGATATTGCTCTAAATAGTATTTTCAAGTCACCTAATCAGGGAAGAAAGCACAACCAAATATGAAAAGGAAGAAAAATTTTGAGTTTCGATAATGTTGGGAAATATTTGGCAGAACAATATCCACTAGAATTTGCTAAATGGTTACTCTCAAATGAACCAAAAAAAGTTAAAGTGCTGAAAACTGAACTTTCTATTGAGCCAATTCGTGCAGATTCAGTGATATTTCTCCAAACAGAAAGCCGCATCATCCATATAGAATTTCAAACTCTGACTAAATCTAATCCACCAGTTCCACTTCGGATACTAGATTACTATGTGAGATTGAAACGACAATATCGTACATCAGTAACACAAGTGGTAATTTTCTTACAAGAAACAGATAATGAAATTGCTTTTACTGAAGAATATACAGATGAAGTAACCATTCACCGCTACCGTGTTGTCCGTTTATGGGAACAGGATTCAGCCTTATTTCTAGAAAATCCCGCTCTTTTGCCTCTAGCGTCCCTAGCTCAGACGGATTCACCTCCAAGTTTATTGGCACAGATTGCCGAAAAAATAGCTAAAATTCAAGATAGAGTTGAAAAACAGAATATCGCTGGGTGTACTGAAATTTTGGCTGGTTTGAGATTTGGAAAAAACTTAATTCGTCAATTTTTACAGGAGGAGATTATGCAAGAATCTGTTATTTATCAAGATATTGTACAAAGTGCTGAATTTAAGTTTTTTTATCGCCTGCTAAATCGGCGTTTTGGTGCAATTGACAGTTCAATCATTGCACAAATTCGGGAATTATCTACTGAACAATTAGAGATATTAGGAGAAGCATTTTTGGATTTTTCGTCAATTGCTGATTTAGAAGCTTGGTTAGACCAAGCAACAAACAAGTAGCCAATACAGTAGGGTGAGTGGAATTTAACAAACTTCTGAGGAATAGGGAATAGGCAAATAAACCCCACTCCCTATTCTCACTTCCTTACCTATCGCGCTTGCGCTGCGCTTCCCGCACCACACAAGTAAGTTTAAAAATCAAAGCGGATTACTATAGAAGAGTTATAAATTCAGGAGTAAGCCTCTGTCTTTGCAATACATTACCGTTCCCCCTGCTAATTCGCAAACACCCGCCGGCTTAGTTGTGACATTGCATGGTTGGGGAGCTAACGCTGAGGATGTGTCATCTTTAGTACCCCATATTAATTTACCTCAGTATCAGTTTGTACTTCCTAATGCACCTTTTCCTTTTCCTCATTCTCCTCTTGGTAGAGCATGGTATGACTTGAGTGTGGAGAATATGTATCAAGGATTAGTTGAAAGTCGGCAAATATTGACAGATTTTTTGCTGTCTTTAGAGGCTAGTACAGGCGTACCTTTATCACGGACTGTTTTGAGTGGATTTTCGCAAGGGGGAGCAATGACATTAGATGTCGGCTCTAAATTGCCTTTAGCCGGCTTAGTTGTGATGAGTGGGTATTTACATCCTGATGCGATCGCAACAAATCATAATTTACCACCAATTTTAATTATGCACGGCAGGCGTGATGAGGTTGTACCATTACAGGCGGCTGTCAAGGCTAGGGAAACTGTAGCATCCTTGGGGGTTGTAGCCGAATATCATGAGTTTGACACAGGGCATGAAATTAATTTGCAAATGTTAGATGTGGCACGGAATTTCATGATCAAGACAATTGTTTAGTCAGGGTTACAAATCTTTGACAAAATATGGTATAAATCCTGAAAAATTTTAGAAAATCCATGCCATCTAGTGAGTAATATAGATTGGGTGGCACTATATTCGTGCTACTTGACCCGTGCTGGGTGCGAATGCTGCATAAGGGAGGGGCGAGCATTATGACAACTCTGAGCATTTCTAAGAAAGAAATCGCTGCTATGACCGCCGCAGAGGTGGAGGAATTGGCTAATCGTCTAGAAATGGATAATTACAGCAATGCTTTTGAGGGTTTGAATGACTGGCATCTACTGCGAGCGATCGCGTTTCAGCGTCCTGAATTAGTAGAACCCTACATCCATCTCTTAGATTTAGAACCCTACGATGAGGCGTAAGTGTTTGAGTTAAGTCTAATCTACAGCAATTCTCAATTGTTGGCAATCCATTTTGATAGAGAAAATTCACAATTAGACTAGTACAGCACGAGACAAAAACTCAAACCTGTATTCCCATAAATACATAGTACCGCCGCAGATTGTGATCCTCACTTTCTGCGGCTTCATATTAAACTATCACTCCTAACTTTTTGCTATGGCTAATTCTCAACCCCAAACTGAAAACCGCCAACCCAGAGTTTTAATTGGTGTAGGTGGTGGTATTGCTGCTTATAAAGTTTGTGAGGTGGTTTCGACGTTGTTTAAAGCAGGGGTAGAAGTTCGAGTTATCCTCACCCGTTCAGCACAGGAATTTATTACACCTCTAACTTTATCTACCCTTTCCCGCCACCAAGCCTATACAGATAATGATTTCTGGCAACCAACTCACTCTCGTCCGTTGCATATTGAGTTGGGGGAGTGGGCAGATTTGTTAGTTATTGCTCCTCTGACGGCTAATACATTGGCTAAGTTAACTTATGGTATGGCAGATAATTTACTGACTAATACTGTGTTAGCTTCCACTTGTCCAGTCTTGTTAGCACCGGCAATGAATACTGATATGTGGGAACAGTTAACGGTGCAGCGTAATTGGCAGCAGTTACTAGAAGATGGCAGATATCACGGCATGAGTACAGCATCGGGATTATTGGCGTGCGATCGCATCGGTGCTGGTAGAATGGCAGAACCTCCGGCAATTGTGACTTATATTCATTCGCTGCTACATACTAAGGGTAAGCGTGATTTAATTGGGAAGCAAGTTTTAATTAGTGCTGGCGGTACACGAGAATATCTTGATCCCGTGCGGTTTATTGGTAATCCTTCAACTGGTAAAATGGGACTAGCTTTAGCACAAGCCGCCCTGCACCGAGGGGCAAAAATAACATTAGTACATGGCGTAGCTACGTGGGATGTCCCCTTGGGAGTGCAAGCAATTCCTGTGATTACTGCTGAAGAAATGCAGCAGGTGATGCTGGAATATTTACCTAATGCAGATGTCATTGTCATGTCTGCGGCGGTAGCTGATGTCAAGCCCAAAGATTATAGCTCAGAGAAATTACCCAAGCGATCGCTCCCCCAATCTTTATCTTTAGCACCTGTCCCTGATATCGTCGCTCAGTTAGCTCAACTCAAACAACCCCATCAGTGTTTAATAGGCTTTGCAGCCCAAACTGGCGATATTGTCACACCAGCAATGGAAAAACTCCGGAGTAAAAAACTAGATGCAATTGTCGCTAATCCTATTGATCAACCTGATAGTGGTTTTGGTAGCAATAATAACCAAGCAATATTTTTAGACAGTCAAGGGCAACAAGTCAAAATCACACCCTGTTCTAAATTACAAATGGCACACCATTTATTTGATTTTGTGACAGCAGAACCGAACAAATACTTAGGGAATAGACGGGAGTAGGAATAGAACTGCGTAGGCGGAGCATCGTTATAGACATCGCCTCTAATCTACTGATCCTCCTGATTTTTCACGTTATGTGGAAATTCGGAATCATAAAGCCTGTTTCTTAACAAAAAATTCCAGTATATTTCCGGAAACTGCAAACTTGATATTGCCCCCATCCTCTATAATCATAGCAATCTGAAATTAACGCTATGTGTGACTTACTCTTGAAATCCCTCCCTGGCAAGGAGAGAGGCTTTGATTCTTGCTCCCTTTCCCTACTAGGGAATGAGTTGGGTTTAGGTTTGAAAGCAAGTTGCACACGAGGTAAATTAACATATTTTTATTTCTCTACTTTAGATATATGCAACTGAAGTTATTAAAGACCCTATTTGGAATACACCGGAAGTTTATCAAGATGGTTCTCAAAGAGAAGCCCACTTGCAAGAAATAATTACACAATCTAGTATGCCTGTACCAATTAGAAAAGAAGTGTTGCAAAATCATCAGGAGAATCAATTATGAGGGTTTTTGGTGGACTTACGGCAGTATTATTGGGTACAGCAATTGCGATCGTGCAGCCAGTAGCCACAGCGTTGACACCCTCGGAAGTTGGTGAGATTGCCAAACAAATTACAGTCCGTATTGATGGTGCAAATACTGGCTCTGGGGTAATTATTGAGCGTAATGGGAATACTTACACTGTTGTTACCTGCTGGCACGTAGTGCTACTCCCAGGCAATTACACTGTCTACACACCAGATGGGAAAAAATATACATTTAATAACAGCCAAGTCAAACGATTTCCTGGTGTTGATTTAGCGGTGTTTCAGTTTACAAGTAACCAAAATTACCGTGTTGCTGAAAAGGGTAATTCTGATCAAGTAGCATTAGGTACAAGTATTTCTGTAGCAGGTTATCCCCAAGGAACATCAGACATCGATTTTCGTAGGGGTGCTATTTCGCGTCTAGTGACAAACCCAAAAGATGGTTATGCCTTCGTTTATGATATTAGTGGTTTCCCAGGGATGAGTGGCGGAGCGATACTAGATGAGGAAGGGAAATTAATGGGGATTCACGGTCGCGTTAACACTCATCTAGATACTAATGCTACTACTGTGTATGGAATTCCGTTGAAGACTTATTTACGTTTTGCATCACTTGTGAATCCGGTGGTAACTGCTCCAACGTCAAATGAAATTAATCATCAGGATGTTGAATACTACTACAATCGGGGGATTATTTACTATGATCAAAAAAAATGGGAATTAGCTCTTGCCGATTACAACAAAGTCATTGCCATTAATCCTCGGTATGCTGATGCTTACATCTATCGGGGGCTGATTTACGAAAATCAGAAAAAATGGGAATTAGCTATTGCTGATTTTAACAAAGCCATTGCTATTAATCCTCAAGATGCCCTTGCTTACTACAATCGGGGGGTTATTTACAATTACCAGAAAAAATGGGGGCTAGCTATTGCTGATTATAAAAAAGCCATTGCCATTAATCCTCAGTACGTCCAACCTTACCTCAATCGGGGGATTATTTACTATGACCAAAAAAAATGGGAATTAGCTCTTGCTGACTATAACAAAGCCATTGCCATCAATCCTGAATATGCTCAAGCTTACATCAATCGGGGGATTATTTACTATGACCAGAAAAAATGGGAATTAGCTCTTGCTGATTATAACAAAGCCATTGCTATCAATCCTGAATATGCTCAAGCTTACCTCAATCGGGGGCTTATTTATTATGACCAAAAAAAATGGGCATTTGCTCTTGCTGATTATAACAAAGCCATTGCCATCGATCCTCAGTATGCTCTTCCTTACTACAATCGGGGGATTATTTACTATGAGCAAAAAAAATGGGAATTAGCTCTTGCTGATTACAACAAAGCCATTGCCATTAATCCTCAATATGCTCAAGCTTACATCTATCGAGGGTTGATTTATGATAACCAGAAAGAATGGGAATTAGCTCTTGCTGATTACAACAAATCTATTGCCATTAATCCTCAATATGCCCTTGCTTACTACAATCGGGGGATTATTTACAGTAACCAGAAAAAATGGGAATTAGCTCTTGCTGATTACAACAAAGCCATTGCCCTTGATCATCAGGATGCTGATGCTTACATCAATCGGGGGCTTATTTATTATGAGCAAAAAAAATGGGGATTAGCTCTTGCTGATTACAACAAAGCCATGGCCATTAATCCTCAATATGCCCTTGCGTACTACAATCGGGGGATTATTTATTATGAGCAAAAAAAATGGGAATTAGCTCTTGCTGATTACAACAAAGCCATTACCATTAATCCTCAGTACGCTCAAGCTTACATCTATCGGGGGCGGATTTACTTTGAGAAAAGGGACAAGCAAAAAGCTATTGAAGATTTACAGCAAGCAGCTAAACTTTTTTACGATCAAGATAATACTGTTGCTTATCAATATGTTATAAATATTTTAAAAGATTTAGAAAGATAATAACTAGTTTCTAGTTTCAGTAAAGATTAAGTAGATGTAGGTTGGGTTTCCTTATGTCAACCCAACACCAATATTTATGTTGAGTTTTCGAGATTCATGTTGGGTTGCGCTGCCCTTAATCCAACCTCCTTATACTACTTACACTATATAGACTACACCAAACCTTGAATTGTAGGGTGCGTTCAAGCAACGCTTAACACACCGTATAATATTAGTGCGTTACAGTTAGATATCATTGCATAAATATCACTGTGGAAAGTCGGTTGACCTTTTGTCTGTTTACTAGGCATATAACCAGGAGTACCAACAGCAACACTAAAAGTCCGTTGTCGTTGAAGATTGACAACCTGCGTGCTAACTTCTTTAACTGCACCAAAATCAATTAAAACAATTTTGCCATCAGACCGACGGCGGCGAATATTTGAGGGTTTAATATCCCGATGGATTAAGTTCTGTTGATGAACAAAAGCTAAAACTTCTAAAATATCCTGCAAAAGTTGAAACGTCCACCGAGAATTTGACCTATCATCCCAGTCGCCAATGTGTTCTGGAATTTTTATACCATTTCTCTACAGAACTTAATCAAGCAATTATACCTCTCATTTATGAGCGTGCGATCGCTAAATCACGGATCAGATTAGTTCTAGAGAACAGATAAGTATTCACAGAATTAATTTCTTCACTGGTGAGTGCTTGTTCTCTATCAAGCTGCGTCAACAGTTGGCTGACCAAATCAGGATCGCTAAGTCTTAAAAGAGTGCTACTCTGGGTTTGTTCAACCACAGACCAAATTTGACGTAATATTTTGGAATTGATAGGGTAGACCTGCATGACAACCGTTCCTTTTATTGTAAAATCATAAAAGTGCTATCGAAAATCTAAAGAAAATCTTAAGCTATCAAATCTAAAGAAAATCTTAAATATTACAAATATTTACTATTCAGTTAATATGCACCTCCTTATATCCTAAGTGTTACCGTAGTTATATTAATTGCTTTTTAACCACAGAGGCACGGAGAGCGCAGAGAAGATAGTACAGATATTGCGAGTCACCTTGAAAGGGCTAGCTTTATTCCATATCTGGAATTAATGTAACTGTGCTAGAAAATCTAGCATCGCTCTACCCACGATTTTTGGTGATTCAATAATAAAACCATGACCACCGCCATTAATAACTGACAATTTAGCACCCAGAATACCTGCTGCTAGTTGTTCAGAAAATTGGACTGGGGTGAGAATATCTTGCTTACCTGATAGCACCAAGGTAGGACAGAGAATATTTTGTAGACGATTTGTGGTATCACAACCCAGGATAGCCCGACTATGGTGATAAATGCTATGAATTTGGGGTGAAAATGGGTAATGCACAGCCCATTCAATTAGCTGTTCTATCATGTCTGCAATTGAGTAAAAATTCTCGCTAAAAATCCAGGGTAATATAACTCTTTGATAAAGCCTCATGTCTATCTTTTGAGGAAGTTCCCCCCAGATTTCAATGATGCTATTAAATCGCTCGTCACCTTTGGCTAGAGAAGATAGTAGTATCAAACTTTTAATTTTTTGGGGATATATTAATGCTAGTTCTTGGGCAATTTGCCCACCCATAGAATGACCTGCAATGTGTACTTGATCAATCCCTAGATAATCAAGTAATGCAGCCGTATCATCAGCCATTTCTTGAATACTGTAAGGAGTATCTGGTGCAGAACTCCGCCCCATACCTCGGTTATCTAAACGAATGATTTGATAGTGGGGAGTAAAATATGGCATAAGTACCGACCAGTAGGAATGATCGCACAAAAAACCAGAAATTAACAGCAAAGGTTCTCCTGTACCTTTGATTTCGTAGAATAAATCAATCCCGTTTAGTTGTACCTTGGGCATATATTTCTCTGTGTCCTTTGTGTCTCCGTGGTTCAAACTTCTTTATTTAACCACGGAGGCACGGATAATTGACAAAATATAACCATCAAGAAACTTGTTGAATCAGTCGTCCATCTTCCATGTGAATTATGCGGTCTGCGATATCTAAAATTCTGTTATCATGAGTCACCATTAAGATAGAGCAATTTTGTTCATAGGCTAATTTTTGCATCAGCGTGACAACATCTCTGCCTGTTTTACTATCTAAAGCCGCCGTAGGTTCATCAGCTAAAACTAACTTGGGGTGACTTACTAAAGCGCGTGCGATCGCTACCCGTTGTTTTTGACCACCAGAGAGATCAGATGGATAGTAATCAACTCTGTTGCCTAATTTAACAGCATTCAGCATAGCTTCTGATTTGCTACGGGCTTCACTGTTAGAAATATTTTTGTGTAATTCCAGTGACATTTGCACATTTTGTCTAACTGTTAAAAAATCTAGTAGATTGTGCGCCTGAAAAATATATCCAATATAGCGGCGTATTTGTACTAATTGTTCATTACTAGCTTCCCTAAGTTCCTGTTCTAAAAATTTAATACTTCCCTCTTGAACGGAACGTAAACCACCTATCAAAGTTAGCAAAGTTGTTTTACCAGACCCAGATGGTCCAGTCATAATCACAATTTCTCTAGCGCGAATAGAGAGATTAATGTCAAACAAGATTTGGCTTTTTAA
This sequence comes from Anabaena sp. UHCC 0399, assembly GCF_034931465.1. NCBI lineage: Bacteria > Bacillati > Cyanobacteriota > Cyanophyceae > Nostocales > Nostocaceae > Anabaena > Anabaena sp. UHCC 0399. The sequence continues at coordinate 112,687 of NZ_JAYGGZ010000007.1, forward strand.
TGTTTTACTGCCAAAGTAATGATTAAGACATTGTATGTTAATAATGCAGTCTTCTGTCGTGACGTTATCAAGCATATTTGATATATTCTGAATCAAAAAATATCTGCTGGATCGACATTACGTAATTTGTTGGTAGATAAGAATCCAGAAATTAAACACATGACAACTGCAAAGCTGAATATTACAATCGCCTTATTCAAGCTCATTATGACAGGCAATTTTGTCGCATCTTTGGCGAGATCATACAAAATTATAGATATCAAAATCCCTGGAATATAACCTAGAGTGGCTAAAATTATAGCTTGTTGAAAAACTACATTTAATAAATACTTATTTTTAAATCCCATTGCTTTTAGTGTTGCATACTCAGGCAAGTGATTAGAAATATTACTATAAAGTATTTGATAAACAACAATTATGCCCACAATAAACGACATACCTACCATGAGATTAAACACAAATCCAATAGGTGTTCTCAGAGTCCAATAGCTTTTTTCTAAAGCTACAAATTCTTTGCGGGTAATAACTTTTACATCTTTGGGTAATCTATCTGATAACTTTCGTAAAATCTCTTGGAGATTAGTACCAGGTTGGAGATTAATTAAGCCTATATCTATATTTTGTGCCGAACGATCTTGGAATATACGAAGGAAAGTTGAAGAACTAACAATTAAATTTCCATCAACTCCAAAGGAAGGACCTAGGCTAAATAAGCCCCCTATTTTTACTTTGTATCCAATTAATTTATTATAGTTAAATATCTCAACTCTCACATTATTTCCTTGTGAAAATTCCTGAGAAATAGGCCCAAATTCTGGCCGAGAGGCTTTGTCAAAAAAAACTACGTTAGGAAGTTGTAGTAATCTTAAGTTATCTTGAATTTCTGGTAATTGGAAAATTGATTTTACAGGATCAAATCCTAGCACATATATGGGAAACTTCAGTCCGTCAATAGGATTTTTTAATTTAGCAAATTGTAAATATAAAGGGCTAACAGATTCTACGTTGTCAACACTTAGTGCCTGGTATAAACGCCAGCGAGGAAAGCTTTGATTAGATGTCAATGATTTATATTGTGCGCTAATTAAAACTAAATCAGCTTGGAGGTTATTATGTACTTGTGTAGCACTTTCATAGAGAGCATCTTGAAATCCAATTTGCATAAACATCAGAACTACCACAAAAGCAATTCCAGCTAATGCCACAAGAAAGCGAACTTTTTGTTTTGCTAGTTGTAACCAAGCTAGAGGGATATTGAGAATCATGTTTAAAACCTCAATTAGTCAAAATGAGAATGCTTGGTAGAATACCTTGAAAAAAAGGAAAATTTTTACAGTTAAGAAAGTGTTAAATCTGAATAAGTACCTCAACTTGTAAGTCAGTAAGGGTAGAAACTTTCTGATTATCTGCTACGCTATCAATCCGAATTCTCACATCAATAACTTTGTTATCTCTATCTGCTCCAGGATTGTTATTGAAAATATTTTGTTGACCAACTTGCAAACCAATTTCTTTGACTGTTCCCCTTAATTCTCCTGCAAAAGCATTGCTAGTAATAATAGCTGACTGGCCTAGCTGCACCTTTTGAATATCAGTTTCATAGACTTCTGCTACTACATACATTTGCTTTGTATGCCCTAAGTCAGCTATGCCTAAATTGCCAATAATTTCTCCTGCTCTTGTATGAACTTTTAAGACTTGGCCATTGATAGGAGAGCGAACAACGCTTAAATCTAGATTTGCTTGAGCCTGTTTAACTGAGGCTATTGCGGTGTCAATATCAGTTTGCGCTGCTTGCACATCAGTAGGACGGATTTCAGTAATACTATTCAGCCTGGCGTAGGCCTCGTGTAATTGCTTTTGCAGAGTTTCTACAGTTCGATTCAGAGAAGCGATCGCCTCATTGAGCTGTTGTTGCACTGTATCGACTCGTAAACGTCTAGTATCAGAGTCCGATGCTGATATTGCACCTTCTTTATATAGCTGCTGATACCGTTGATTTTCACTTTTAGCATTACGCAATTCTGCCTGTAGGCGAGCTATGGTTGCTTCCTGTGCAGATACTTCTCCCCGCAACTCTGCTTCTAAGCGAGCTATAGTTGCTTCTTGTGCAGAGATGTCTCCAGCTTTTGCACCTGCTTTTACTTGATTGAGACTAGCTTGAGCTACCGAGACTTGCTTTTGGGCTGTTTCTAAGGCTGCTAGACGCGTATTATAACTGTCAAGAATGGCAACCACTTGTCCCTGACGTACCCATGCTCCTTTTTTGACTAGAACTTGTGCAACTCGCGCACCTCCTTGGGAGTCTGCGGCTGACAGCCGAATAACTTCTCCTTGAGGCTCTAATCTTCCTAAAGCCGCAATCGCAGAGATTCTAGGATAAGTTTTTGGCTCATCTGGAACTTGCAATCGAGATTTCAACTGAGAGCGTGAAATAGTATAGAGAGAAATTAGCCCCGGAACTATTGCCATTACAAGCATCAAAACTATTGTCCACGCACCTAGCGGTTTGAGACTTGACTGTTTTTGTTTATTTACCATAATCAGGCTTTTAATTTAAAAATCATCACTTTCGGATTAATTTGCATATAGCAATTCATCAGGATTAAGCCTTTGCTCAAGAGTGAATTGAATCATTATTTTTCTTGGTTTTATACTTTCTCAAATAATGAATGCTTCTTTGGCATCAACAATAAACTGATTGATATTCAATTACAACTCATATGCAACAGAATTGATACTGAACAGTCAATACCTTTAACCATAGTGCCTATAAGGTAGTTAATTAAAATGACTAAATAAATTACCCTAGCCAGAGAATTTTATTTAGTATAATTTTAAACTAAAGTTTGTCTTGTTCTATATCTTTTGATTTTTATATTTAGGCATTTTTCTTTTATGCGATTCATGTTCAATCTTTAGATAGATGAAAAATGCACTATTTAAAATTAATTCTTGGAATATTCACCTCTATATAGACTGAATTGAATAATCTGCAATAGATTAAACATATTTTTTTGTAATGAATGATACTTGGATATTAAATGAATTGGGACATAATTGTCAAATATGATCATAATTGTTTTTAACAAAAGTAATCTTTTAAACTCACAAAGTATTGGTAACATAAGATGCCAATATTCATTTAGTCAAATAATTAATACAAAATTCCCCTGAAATTCTACTTAATTTAATATTTCCTTCGTATAATAATCCTGATCAACAAGAATATATCTGGCATCACATATGCAACTTATATGCACTTTTTGTGGAATAATTCCCTAAATTAAGTTATTAGTAAATAAGACTTTTAGTATTGGGTGACAATAATCGCCCTATGAATCTAGAGATAATGAAACTAAAGAGATTTATGCTTTCATTAACAAGCTTTGATCACCAAAGGCTAATTTTTCATGCAGAACGCCAAACTGTTCGCAAAGCTGAGATGGCTCGCCTTGCTTTACATATATGGCTTAATCAACATGATTTGGAGTTGGAAAAGTGGAAAGCCAAAAAAGCCTCAGAGCTAGGGATTAGTGTGAGTGAACTTGAGCAGCAGCTATTAGCAACTGCTGAGTGTCAGGCAATAATTGCGAAAAAAAAGGACAAACATGATTCAGAAATAAAGCCTGTAGATCCTCATTCATGTACTAAATTAAACCCAGTAAAAAACCAATTGAAAACGTAAATTTTGGTCATAGTGGAAAAAATCAGCATCAAAACCAGTGTAGACGCAATAAATTATATGCTTTTGACTGTTCTGTCACGGTACTAGCTAAAATCGTACAAACATTATTTCTGCTAGTAAAACCTATACGGTTGCACATAAGTTGCATATCAATTGCCATACTAAAATAATCAATTTAAAATAAGCGCAATTGTCAAGTGAATAGGATAAGAGAGAGTAGGATAAATTGGCTATAAAGATTACTCATGTTCAAGCCTTTTATTAACTCATATAGCAGCAATTAATTTGTTTGGCAAAAGCAGTATTTTCCCTAACCTCTAATACTCATTTACCTCATAAATAGAGGGGATCAAGTTCTCAAGCAATCTAATTTTTTACGCACATTGAAAATTAAATGATGTCTGCTTCTAGAATCGAAGCTGGCTTGACACAATTGCAAGATGAAGTGAGCAATTGTGAAAAGGCTTTGCTCAAGCTGATACAAGTGAAAAAAACTATGGTTAACAAAACCCCTCTAACTAACAATACAAATATGCAACGTCCACAGAACGATGTGGCGTTCCCACGTCCACAAACCAATATTGCGATTATTGGGATGGCTTCTATCTTCCCCGAATCGAAAAATTTGCAGGAATATTGGGAAAAGATAATTCATAAAGTAGATTGTATTACTGATGTGCCTCCTTCACGCTGGAGCATAGAAGATTACTATGATCCTAACCCTAGAACACCTGACAAAACTTACTGCAAACGTGGTGGATTTATTCCAGATATTGATTTTAATCCAATGGAATTTGGATTACCTCCTAACATTCTAGAAGTCACAGATATTTCACAGTTGCTGGGTTTAGTGGTGGCGAAAGCGGCAATGGAAGATGCTGGCTATGGTGAATCACGCCAATTTCATCGTGATATCTACGATGGACTGCGCGATCGCACTGGGGTAGTATTAGGTGTAGCCATAGGTAGACAATTGGCAGTTCCCCTAGGTACAAGATTGCAGTACCCAGTTTGGGAAAAAGCCCTCAAAAGTAGTGGTTTATCCGATGAAGAGACCCAAACAATCATCGAGAAAATCAAATCTGCATATGTGCAGTGGGACGAGAACGCCTTTCCGGGAATGCTAGCCAATGTGGTAGCTGGACGAATTGCCAACCGCCTCGATTTGGGGGGAATGAACTGTGTAGTTGATGCGGCCTGTGCTAGTTCTTTAGGTGCGATGAAAATAGCCATTAGTGAGCTAGTGGAAGGTCGAGCCGACATGATGATTACTGGCGGCGTTGACACCGACAACTCCATTTTGGCCTATATGTGTTTTAGCAAAACTCCGGCTGTTTCCCCAGGGGAGAAAGTTAAACCTTTCGATGCTGAATCTGATGGGATGATGCTGGGTGAAGGTGTCGGGATGTTAGTGTTGAAACGTCTAGAAGATGCCCAGCGAGACAATGACCGCATCTATGCAGTTATCAAAGGTATTGGCACTTCTAGCGATGGTCGCTATAAAAGCATCTATGCACCCAGTTCAGCAGGGCAAATCAAAGCCTTACGTCGTGCTTATGAAGATGCAGGATTTTCACCTGCTAGTGTAGGTTTGATGGAAGCACACGGTACAGGTACAATGGTGGGCGATCCCACTGAATTCGCCTCAATTAAAGAATTCTTTGGCGAAAATAATTCCAAAAAACAATCTATTGCCTTGGGAAGCGTTAAATCCCAGATTGGACATACAAAAGCGGCTGCGGGTGCGGCGAGTTTGATTAAAACAGTATTGGCACTACACCATAAAGTCTTACCACCGACAATTAACGTCACCAAACCCCATCCTAAACTTGACATTGATAATTCCGCATTTTATTTAAATACAGAAACTAGACCTTGGATGAGCCACGATAACCAGCCAAGACGAGCCGGAGTCAGTTCCTTTGGCTTTGGTGGGACAAATTATCATGTCGTCTTAGAAGAATACAAACAGGAACATCAGCAACCCTATCGTTTACATCAAACTGCCCAGTCCATACTTCTATTTGCATCTACACCGGAGCAGTTGTTGTCACGCTGTCACGACATCCGCAATCAATTGCAATCTGATGCTGGAGAGGGACATTATAGAGAACTGATTTCAGCGTCTCAATGTGGAGAAATTCCGGTAGCAAATGCCAGAGTGGGGTTTGTTGCTGATTCTCTCACACAGGCTAGCGAATTTTTACAAATAGCGATTGACTTACTGAAAAAGAAACCCCAGGGGGATTCCTGGGAGCATCCTCAAGGAATTTACTACCGCAAAACAGGGGTATCTCTAGGGAAAGTAGTCGCACTATTTTCTGGACAAGGTTCGCAATACTTGGAAATGGGTAGGGAACTGGCGATTAACTTCCCTTGTTTGCGCCAAACCTATGGTCAGATGGATAACCTCTTATCTCAAGATGGTTTGCAACCCATTTCAGAAGTCGTTTTCCCTGCGCCTGTATTTGATCCGGCTCAAAAAGCTGCCCAGTTAGAAAGATTACAGCTAACGGAATATGCACAGCCAGCGATTGGGGCTTTTAGTGCAGGTTTGTACAAGATATTACAGCAAGCAGGATTGAAGCCTGATTTTGTTGCTGGACATAGCTTTGGGGAATTGACAGCATTGTGGGCATCTGGGGTTTTGAGCGAAGCAGATTACTGTTTCTTAGTCAAGTCTAGGGGTCAAGCGATGGCTGCACCTAAAGATCCCCAATTTGAAGCCGGAAGTATGTTAGCGGTGAAAGGGGATGTGGATCAGATTAAAGCACTGATTAAAAATTTCCCAGAAGTCAGTATTGCAAACTTCAATTCTCATCAACAGGTGGTGTTAGCAGGGAAAAAAGCTGAAATTGCCAAAATAGAAGAGACTCTGAAAACGCAAGGCTTCTCTACCATCTTGCTTGGTGTTTCCGCAGCTTTTCACACCCAGTTGGTAGCCCATGCCCAGAAACCCTTTGCCAAAGCAATTGAGACAGTTACTTTCAACCAGCCCCAAATCCCAGTTTATAGTAATCTCACAGCCAAACCTTATCCAAGCCAGCCAAAAGAGATTCAAAATATCCTCGAAGAACACCTGATGAATCAGGTCTTGTTTAAGCAGGAGATTGAGAATATTTATGCAGAAGGTGGTGCTTGCTTTATTGAATTTGGGCCACGTAAAGTTCTTACCAACCTAGTGAAAGAGATTCTGAGCGATCGCCCCCATATAGCTGTAGCCTTAAATGGTAATCCTGCCAAAGATAGCGATCGCACTTTGCGAGAGGCTGTTGTCCAGTTGCGTGTGGCTGGGTTAGCTTTGCAAAACATCGACTCTTACCAATTAGAAAGCAAAATCCCAGAAGTTACGACTAACAAAGTCTTGAATTTCCGCTTAAATAGCACTAACTATGTTTCGGAAAAAACGAAACAAGCCTTTGAAAAATCTCTACAAATGCCAGTAACAGTCACATCGTCTGTGAGCAACGGTAATCAACAAAAAACACTAACCGAATATCACCCAGTCAGATTAACCCAGTCTTCACATTCTCAAGAGAAAAGTAACGATTTACTTACCTATAGCTCTGAAACACAAAACCGGGAATCAGTCAACAATGGAGTGAAGATGACATCTTCTCAAAATGGTCAACCGGACAAATTGCTGATTCAACCTCTGCAATCTAGTGCGGAACTATCTATGAGTTATCAAAGAATTATCGATAGCTTAGAGTACACACTCATAGAATTTAATCGTCATCAACGTAGTGTTTTACAGGTTCATGAACAATCTTTAAAACATCAAACAGAATATACCAAAACTTTCTTCCAACTAATGCAGCAACAGCAAGCATTGTGGGGAAACGCTAAATTTACCGGGGAACAAGCACAAACACAGCAACTAGCAATCTCCAGTTCCGAACGTAGCATGATGCGGTTTCACGATCATCAAGCTGAAAGTCTCCGCATCCATGAACAATATCTGAATTATCAGCAGGGATATACCAACCAATTTTTCCAGTTAATCCAGCAAAATAGTCTTGTATCACTGCTGGATGAGCCAGAAAATCTTGCTAACCACAGTGTTGTTGAGCAGCATCCGGCTTTGGTAACAAACGCATCGGTTTCTGTAGGAAGTAACGGTGTTATCACTAAATCTGAGCCATTATCGACTAATGGTCATGGTAATAGTAATGGTCATGGTAACGGTAATGGTCATGGTCATGGCACAAGTAACGGTGCAAATCATCAAGCAAAACCAGTTCTAGACGTTATCACACCTACAGAAAATCATCCTGCAACCACGACAGTAGAATCTCCATCACCAATAGTCATTGATGAAACCATCCTGAGTCAAACTCTGCTCAATGTTGTCAGTGATAAAACTGGCTATCCAATTGAGATGTTAGAGCTATCGATGGATATCGAAGCAGATTTGGGGATTGATTCAATCAAACGCGTGGAAATTCTCGGAGGATTGCTCGAACTCTACCCTGATTTACCTAAACCAAATCCCGAAGAACTAGGACAACTGCGCACTCTTGGTCAAATAGTCGAGTATATGGGGGCTTTAGCACCAGGGATTGCAGGAGATGTAGAAACAGTCAAAGATGTGGAAGTAACATCTGATTTATCTTCTACTTTGCAGGAAACTGAAGTTATCTCTTCCCAAACTTCCCCACCTTCTCTATCCTCCATTGATTTAAGCAACCTCAGTCCAACTCTACTCAACATAGTGAGTGATAAGACAGGCTATCCAACAGAGATGTTAGATATGTCGATGGATATCGAGGCTGATTTGGGGATTGATTCCATCAAACGGGTAGAAATTCTAGGAGCATTACTAGAACTATATCCCGAACTACCCAAACCGAATCCAGAAGAACTAGGACAACTGCGGACTCTGGGAGAGATTGTTGCATATATAGAGCAACAGGTTGCAGGGGCGGAAAAAAAAATGCTGGTCATAGAGACAGAGCAGAATACGTCCTCGCCACCTCAGCCTCCTGAAATGAAGGAGACGGGGGAAGAATCTGTCCCATCCCCCACCCCTAATTCATCATCTTTAATTTTTCGCAATCCCGTTAAACTCAAGTTTCTTCCCGAACCGGATGTTTTAGAGTGCGCCTTACCTGATCAACATATCGCTTTGTTGACTGATGATGGTTCACTGACAACAGCAAAACTAGCTGAGGCTCTGTGTCAGCGTGGCTGGAAAACCGTTGTCTTAACTTTTCCTCAAACTGTGATGGAGAAACAGTCCCCTTTACCTGAAGGAATCAATCGGGTAGTGCTGACAGATTGGAGTGAAGAGCATCTGCAAAAACAATTAGCTGCGATCGCTACTAATTATGGTCAAATTGGTGCATTTATCCACTTGAATCCAGCCAGCCACCCTCAAATAAGCGGTGTTCATTATCTGGAATCAGAAAAAGCCCTCCTCCGCCATGTCTTCCTCATCGCCAAACATCTCAAACAGCCATTAAACCAAGCCGCACGTTTAGGGCGCAGTTGTTTTCTCACAGTTGCTCGCCTAGATGGGGAGTTTGGATTCAAACAAAACACTAACTTTGGTGCAATTAGCGGCGGTTTGTTCGGACTGACTAAAACCGTGAACCAGGAATGGGAATCGGTATTTTGTCGAGCTATAGACCTCAGTCCTGATTTAAATGAGCAAACATCGGTAGAGTACATCCTTGCAGAACTTTACGACCCCAATAGATTGATTGTGGAAGTGGGATATAGCGCACAGGGAAGAGTGACTTTGGTTTGTTGAGTGTTAACTGGAGGATTGGGCATTAAGCTCTGCCCTCTTCCCTCCAAAAAATATTTATGGCGACCTATTTCAGCGAGTGAACAATGATTGATAATAATTCCGTTTTTCTTGTCAGTGGTGGTGCAAAAGGGATAACTGCTGAGTGCGTCATCAAACTAGCACAGCGTTATCAATGCAAATTTATTCTTCTCGGTCGTTCTACCCCAGAACCTGAACCTGTGTGGGCTGAGGGTTGCGGGAATGAGGCGGAATTGAAAAAGCGGATTATGGAGTATTTCCAAGCCCAAGGAGAAAAGCCGACACCGGCGATGGTGCAGAAAAAGTTCCAAGCGATTTCATCTCAGAGAGCAATTACCACAACTCTCAAGGCGATTGAGGAGACAGGTGGAAAAGCCGAGTATTTGAGTGTGGATGTCACTGATGCGATCGCTTTATCAGAACAGATAACTGGTGCAGTTGAGCGTCTAGGAGCAGTTACAGGAATTATTCATGGGGCTGGAAATCTTGCAGATAAGCGGATTGAGAAAAAAACAGTTCAGGATTTTGAGACTGTTTATGCTGCTAAAGTCAAAGGTTTAGCAAACTTACTGCGGTGCGTACCACCTAACCAACTGCATGATTTAATCTTATTTTCCTCTGTGGTTGGGTTTTATGGCAATGTAGGACAGGCTGATTATGCGATCGCTAATGAAATTCTCAACAAATCAGCCCATCTTGTTAAACTCAACCATCCCAGTTGTCATGTCGTCGCCATTAATTGGGGGCCTTGGGACAGTGGGATGGTATCACCAGAGTTAAAGAAAGCCTTTGCTGAACGGAATATTCACACAATTCCCATTGACATTGGCACACAAATGCTAGTTGATGAACTCGCACCCACAAACCACAACACTGTACAAGTAGTAATTGGTAGCCCCCTCACTTATACACCAGAAGCCTTAGATCCTCAGTTGAAAACCTATCGTATCCACCGACAGTTAAAATTAGCAGCAAATCCTTTTTTACAAGATCATGTAATTGCCGGTAATCCAGTTTTACCAGCTACCTGTGCCTTTTCATGGATTGCTAATAGCTGTGAACAACTATATCCAGGCTATCAATTCTTTAATTGCCTCAACTTTAAAGTTTTGAAGGGAATTATCTTAGATGGAAAACAGGCAAATGAATACATTTTAGATTTAGAAGAAATTAATAAATCTGACCCCAATGAAATTGAGTTTAAAGCTAGAATCTGGAGTGATAATTGTGGTAAAATTCGTTATCATTTCAGTGCTTGTATCAAGCTAAAGCGAAAAATTCTCTTAGCTCCGAATTATGATTTTTTTAACCAGGAGCTAACTCATCCAAATTCTGGTCAATCATTTTATCAAACCGACACATCAAGCTTATTTCATGGTGCTGCTTTTCAAGGCATTAAAAAGGTGTTCAATATTAGCCCTGAAAAGATCACTATAGAATGTCTTTTAGCTGATGTGGAAGCAAAGAAACAAGGACAATTTCCAGTACAAACATTCAATCCTTATATTGTAGACGTTCAAATTCATCCCTTATGGATATGGACACAGCATTTTTATCAACTAGCTTGTTTGCCTTCAGAGATTCAGAATTTTACACAATTTGCACCTATACCATTCGACGAAAAATTTTACATTTCCTGTGAAATAAAATCAAAAACAGAATCAGCTGTAATAGGCGATGTCATAGCACATGATTCCCAGGGAAAAATATATTCTCAAATGCTTGGTTCTAAAGGAACTATCTTACCCAAAGAATTAGTTAAAGTTTAACAGATACTTGTACCTAAAAATAGATGCTAACCAACAGTATTAGGAGCTAGGTAATGCCAGAATTTACCCAAAATAACATTCCTAAAGTAGCAATTGTGGGCATGGACTGCCATTTGGGTGGTAACTGCAAAGATTTGGATGATTTTGAACGTAGTATTTATGAAGGGAAACAACACTTTATTCCCGTCCCGACTCAAAAATGGGAAGAAAAATTTTCCACATTAGGTGCATATATTCAAGAGTCTGAAATTGATACTTTCAGCTTACAAATACCCCCAAAAGATGTAGATAATTTCCCTTCTCATGAACTTTTGATGCTCAAGGTAGCTGATAATGCCCTTAAAGATGCAGGTTTATCTCAAGGGAGCAGAATCGCAGTAGTGATAACTACTTCCAACGCACTTGCTCTGCCTCCACTGCAAAGCAATGAGCAATTAGAAACTACTAAAGGTAGTGAATATCCGATTTATCTAGAAAATAAAATTGCTGACTATATTGCCAAACTGGGCAATTTTACTGGCCCTACATTCACACTCACGGCTGAACAAAATTCTGTTTTCAAAGCTTTAGAAATTGCCCAAAAACTCCTCACAATTCAAGAAGTAGATGCTGTTTTAGTGGGTGCAGTCGATTTGCTAGAAGGTATTTCTAGTGTTGCGCTCCGAGATGAAACAGCAAAAGTCAATACAGGCATAAATACTCTTAGTTACGATCAAAATGTCAATGGCTGGATGATAGGAGAAGGTGCTGCTGCTGTGGTGTTGAAACTCCACGAAACAGCAAAACAAGATAACAATCGCATCTATGCAGTGATTGATGCTCTCAGCCTGATAGAAGATGCAAAATTCAAAATTTACTCAGTTCCTCCTACCCCAGATGCTGAAGCTGTAACACTAGCTTGTCAAAAGGCTTTTTGTTTAGCAAATATTCAACCCACAGACATCAACTATTTAGAAGTTGTGGGTAGTGGTATTCCCCAACAAGATGAGTCAGAAATTCAGGGTTTACTCCAAGCCTATCAGACAGGTGAAGCCAGTCTCAGTTGTGCAATAGGTAGTGTTAAAGCCAATATCGGCCATACCTACGCCGCATCAGGAATAGTTAGTTTAGTTAAAACAGCACTCTGTTTGTATCACCGCTACATTCCCGCAGTTCCTCAGTGGAATAGTCCCAAAATGCCAGAGGTTTGGCAGGATAGCCCATTTTATGTGGCTACTGAATCGAAACCTTGGTTTTTAGAAACAGGAGCTACCAGAAGGATAGCAGCTATTAACGGCATGGAGATGGATGGGAGTTATGCTCATTTAATTTTGTCAGAGGAAATGAGTCAAACGACTTACAGCAGCAAATATTTAGAGCAAATGCCTTATTATATGTTTGCGATCGCTGCTGATGATCAAGCAACTTTATTAGAGCAAATCCATACTCTTCAACAAACTATCGAAAATTGTTCTTCCTTAGCATCAGCCGCCAGTCTCACTTTTACAGCTTATCAACAGCGTCAGCAGTCTACTTATGCTCTAGCCATTCTCGGACGGAATCAAGATGAAATAACACGAGAAATTCAACGAGCAATTCAGGGTGTTACTGTTGCTTTCGAGACAGGTAAAGACTGGCTAACTCCTCTAGGTAGTTACTTTACAGCCCAACCATTAGGTGAACAAAGTCAAGTTAGTTTTGTTTACCCTGGTTCATTCAATTCTTATATAGGAATGGCTCGCGATCTCTTTCGCTTATTTCCTAATATTTATGATGATCCTGCCATCAGGGGTATTTACAATCGTGTCGTCAATATAGAAAAACTTTTCTATCCCAGAAGCTTGAAAAAACTTGCTAAAAAGCAACTAGAAATCCTCGAACAAGAATTAATCGATGATCCCATAACTATGCTCGAATCTGAAGTCGGTATTGCTGGACTAATGACGAGTATTTTGAGGAATTATTTCCAACTGCAACCCCGGTCTGTCTTTGGCTATAGCCTGGGTGAAAATAGCATGATGTTTGCGCAAGGTATCTGGAATGAATTCAATCAAAGTAGTGAAGGTTTAAATACCTCTCCTCTGTTTAAAAATCGGCTATCTGGCCCTAAGAATGCAGTGCGTGAATATTGGGGTATGCCCTTAATGCCAGATGATTACCAAGACCAAACATTTTGGAGTAACTATGTACTTTTATGTCCAGTAGCACGTATTCAAGAAGCTATTAAACATGAAAATCGTGTTTATTTGACTTTGATTAATACACCAGATGAGGCAGTAATTGCAGGAGAGACAGAAGCTTGTCAGAGAGTAATTCAAGCTCTAAATTGTCATGCTCACCATACTCCCATTAACCATGTGATTCATTGCCAGCCAATGCACTCTGAGTACGATGAACTCGTTAAAATCAACTCTTTAGCGGTTCAAAACGTACCCAATACTATTTTTTATTCTGCCGCAAAATACGCACCCATTACTCTTAACAGTCAGTCTATTGGTCACAATATTGCTAAAACTCTATGTGAAAATTTAGACTTTCCCAAGTTAATTAATAGTGTCTACAATGATGGCAGCAAAATATTTATTGAAGTAGGTGTTGGTAGCAACTGTTCAAGATGGATTGGTGAAACTCTTAAGCATAAATCACATCTTGCAGTTTCTCTCAATCGCAGAGGTATGGACTCTCATACTTCTATTTTAAGGGCGTTAGCCAAGCTCTTCAGCCATCGAGTGAATCTGGATTTATCACCGCTATATTCTACTCTGAATTTAGATAATTATAAAACTAGCAACACATCCTTTAAGGTCAAAAATCAGCCCATTATCGAACATAAGTTTTCCCCCTTGCTAATTAATACTGCTCCTCAACAGCAGGATAAATTACTGATATCTAGGCAGGCTGAACAAGTTAATTTTGCTGTAAATCACAACAGTATTGAATCTGTACAAACGAACTTAAAATTTAACGTGGTTTCTGAAGATATGCAAAACCAAAATTATCAGACAAATGGTAGTCAATCTCTTGGCTTATTGGAACGAGATGACCTCCGGTCGGGCGAAGACCATCGCCTACGGTGGGGCATAGCCCATCGCGATTTGGAAATCGATGATCATGCACAACACGAAGAACTATTCATAACAGCAATAAAAGATGTTTCAAATTCCGTAAATCATGGCTTAAATACAGACGAATTTGCTGATAAAAATTCTTTACTGAATCTACGTAATCTTTACTATCAAAAACTTAAGCAAAACGTTGATAGCATGACTAAATCTCATGCTACTTTCTTGCAGGCTAGACAGGAATATCTAAAACAGATTAGCACTATTATTCAGCAACAAATATCTTTATCACACAAGCTATTTCAATGCGAGGAGTAAAAGCATGGTTGTCACAAATAATTCACCAAAACACTATCACAATCTATTGAGGATAATCAACAGTGTTGATAGTAAAAACCAAGTTTGGCAAGGTTCTTTAGATACCTTAGCTTTTGATGAAATAGGCATACAATCAAAACTGCTAAATTTACAGAAACCATGTTATATTGTTAGAATCAAAGAAAAAATAGGTGTCAGCAATGACGGTTATTGGAGTGACTCCAATAATGGTAAAACAGAAGAAATAGAACTACTAATAGCTGCTCCACCTCTTACTAGTCAACAACTAGGTGATCCAAATTTCTTGAGTTTTCACAATGTGAAGTATGCTTATACTGCTGGTGCAATGGCTCATGGGATTGCTTCAGAAGAACTAGTGATTGCATTTGGAAAGGAAGGCATTTTGAGTTCTTTTGGTGCGGGTGGATTAGCTCCTGCTCGTGTTGAAACTGCTATTAACCGCATTCAACAAGCTCTACCCCAAGGGCCTTACGCTTTTAACTTACTCCACAGTCCCAGTGAACCGGCTATTGAACGCAGAGTTGTTGATTTGTATCTCCAATATCAGGTAAGAACAATAGAAGCATCGGCTTTTTTAGATTTGACTGAAAACATTGTTTACTACCGAGCGGCTGGACTAAGTTTAAATTCAGTCAATCAAATCGCCATCAATAATAAAGTTATCGCCAAAATTTCTAGGAGAGAAGTAGCAACTAAATTTTTGCAACCTGCTCCGACAAAAATTCTCAAGCAATTAGTAGAGCAAGGTCTAATTAGCGAATTACAAGCCAATCTTGCCGAAAAAGTCCCAGTTGCTGATGATGTCACTGTTGAAGCAGATTCTGGTGGACATACAGATAATCGTCCTCTGGTTTGTTTATTATCTTCCATTGTGGAATTGAGAGATAATATTCAACGCAAATATGATTATGAGCAACCAGTCAGAATTGGCGCAGGGGGAGGAATTGCAACTCCACAGTCAGCACTAGCAGCTTTTATGATGGGGGCTGGTTATGTTGTGACTGGTTCTATTAACCAATCTTGTATTGAAGCTGGTACTTCTCAACACACTAAGCAATTGTTAGCGCAAGCTGAAATGGCTGATGTGATGATGACTCCTGCCGCAGATATGTTTGAAATGGGCGTAAAAGTTCAAGTTCTCAAAAGAGGGACTTTCTTTCCTTTACGCGCCCAAAAACTGTTTGATTTATACAAAAGCTATGAATCAATTGAAGACATTCCATTAGTTGAAAGAGATAAGTTAGAAAAACAAGTTTTCCAAAAGAGTTTAGATGCAGTTTGGCAAGAGACAGTAGCTTATCTTTCCCAACGTAACCCTGTGAAACTTGCCCAAGCAAGCAATAACCCTAAATTAAAGATGGCTTTGATTTTTCGCTGGTATCTCGGTCTATCATCTCGTTGGTCTAATTCTGGTGAACCAGGTCGAGAAATGGATTATCAAATTTGGTGTGGACCAGCAATGGGTAGCTTCAATGATTGGGTAAGAGGCTCATATTTAGAAGTGCCAAGCAATCGAAAAGTAGTTGATGTTGCTCACCATATTATGACAGGTGCTGCTTTTTTATACCGCATTCAGAGTCTAAAGTTTCAAGGGCTACAAATGCCAAATAACTATAGTCAATACTTTCCGTCAGAGATGAAAGTTTAGAATTTGTCTAGGTTCACCAACAGACTTCCAATCAGGATTAATTTTCTTTAGGAATCCTAAATAATATGTGAAAAATTTTCATTAATGTAGTAAGGCAGGGTGAACAAAGTCTGTGTGTATCTCAAAAATTAAATCTGATGCTTGTAGGAGCTAAATTAATATGAGTTACGACAGAAATTTGGGGCAGCTTGAGCAAGCAATGGAAGTTTTAAATGCTCGTGCTAAAACGTGGAATGTAGTAACTATTAGTCGGATTAAGGGGTGTTTTGACGAAGATATACTGAGATCAACTATACACATTATTCAATGTCGTCACCCTAGGCTTAACTCACGGATAGTGAGCTTAAAGAATAAGCTTGCATTCCAAACCAAAGGAACTCATAAAATACCTTTGCGAGTTGTTACAATTGTAAATTGTGAACAATGGACCGAAGTATTCAATGAAGAAATGAATCATGCAATACCTAGTAGCAAATATCTGCTAAGAGTAGTTCTAGTCCATGTTTTAAGTGATACCAGAGCCAGTTTTTTAATAACAACAGCACATCATGCGATCGCAGATGCGTTATCATGTATTCAACTTCACTCAGAAATCTTAACTTACTATCAAAAAATCTCTATTGGGGAAGCAATCCAGCCGTTGATCAATTTAACTCCTCTCCCGGCAATAGAGAAACTAATACCC
The DNA here is from genome assembly GCF_034931465.1 of Anabaena sp. UHCC 0399. NCBI lineage: Bacteria > Bacillati > Cyanobacteriota > Cyanophyceae > Nostocales > Nostocaceae > Anabaena > Anabaena sp. UHCC 0399. The sequence continues at coordinate 129,630 of NZ_JAYGGZ010000007.1, forward strand.
CAATCAAAGCAGGGTTTAAAAGGGAAGATAAGTAGCTTAATCTTCTTATTGAATGTAGCTTTTCAGAAAATTTGGTATCGACCAGAAACATTACGATTTGAAAAATACGTACCTATTAGACAACGTTATAGCCATATTGTTCACAGACAACTTAATCCACAGTTAACACAACAGTTAATAAATTGTTGTCGGCAAGAAAATACAACGGTAAATAGTGCTTTATGTGCTGCCATGATGTTTGCAGTTGCACAAAAATTAATTAAGGATAATAAAAAAAATCTTCGCCTAAGTTGCTTGACATACCTTGATTTAAGAAAGCACATTAAACCTGCTATTTCTGATGAAAATATGGCTGTTTTAGCTACATCTAACATGGGGTTATATAGCATAAATAAAACCACATCTTTTTGGCAAGTTGCACGAAAAGTAAAACAAAATTTAGACGTTAATATCAAGCAAGGTAATATCTTTAAAATGATATTAATTGCTAAATACCTTCTAGACTTTTGCTTTATCTATCCTAAACAAGTAGCTGCTACAGTATCTGTTTCCAATGTTGGTAAAGTAAACATACCCAAAGTTTATGGAGAATTAGAGCTAGAAGAAATCAGTTTTGCTGGTACTCATGCTTTATATGGAGGAGTCTTCATTATTCATACATCAACTTTTCAAGGAAAGATGTTATTAAATTTTGTCTGTTCTCGTCCTTCTATTAGTGAAGAAACAATGGAATCTCTGGTAAATAATTTTATCAGCTACATTTTGAATGTTTCTCATTCCCAGTATAATCCTTGCTTGCTTGATATTCAAGCAAGAGATTATTACCCAGTTAAACAATAATTAAGCTTTTTATCTAATATTCATGTCAGTCTAAATATTCTTATACAGACATAGGCAAGAATTTCAAGCTTAATTTAAATGCTGTTTCTATTAGCTAATTAGTTTTGTTTGAAAGGTACATTCATGAGTCAGTATATACCTAGTAGTACAACGAATAAACTAGATTACACAGCAGAAGATATTCAACTGTGGCTAGTGTCTAATATTGCTGCACAAATGGCAATTCAGTCTGATGAAATAGATATTAATGAGCCTTTAGATAGCTATGGTTTGGATTCTGTACAAGCAATTATTCTGCTGAAGAAAGCAGAAAAACTATTGGGATTTAATATTTCGCCTATGCTGCTGTGGCATTACCCCACTATTCAATTGCTGGCTGAAAGGTTAGAGGAAGAATTGGCAAGTTCAGAATCAGAAATTTTTCAAATTTAAATATATTGCACCATTATTAATAACCGTAAGGTGGACAATACCAGCAACGTAAAATAGGCATTTTATGACACTAAAAGCTTTTTCCACCCTACAAAAAGTAAGATTAAATAACTGGTGCAAGATATCAAATAGACATATCCGTAAATGAGTATCAAAGCCTTGTACAGCAAGGGTAAAAACCTAATTTTCGGATAAGTCTAATACTGAAAATTCGTTTAACTTGAAAATTTGAGGAGATTTTGCAAATATGAACGCATCAGAATTGGTAGCAAGTCTCAGTCAACAGGGTGTTCATCTGTGGGTTGATAACGACAAACTAAATATTCGTTCTCCCAAAGGAGTAATCACACCGGAAATTCAAGAAACATTGATTGCAAAAAAATCAGAAATTCTAGCTTTTGTACGGGAAATCAATGTTGCTACAAAATCTGCATATATACCTTTAACTCAAGGATTAAGTTTGCACACTATTGGATGTTTAATTGGAGGTTTTTTTGATAAATCAAGTGAAGATTATCAGCCACCAATCATTGATGCAAAAGTTATGGCTCAAAGGCTGATAGTGACATTTAAACCCTTACCTGCTAAGTACAAAAAACAAGAGGTATTAAAATTTCGTCAGGAATTGGAAAAGATACTCAAAAATTATGGAGTTAAAATTTTACCTTGGGAAGAAGCTACACAAGAATTTGCTTATGATATATCTATTCCTGTAATTAATCAAAAGAAAACTTTCAAATTGAGAGGAGTTAAAACAGCAGTTAATGCAGTTATTGATGTAGAAAATCCTCCTTCCTTGTTCAGAAAGTTAGGTATTTTGGTAGCAGAGAATTTTTATAAATTTTACTCTCAAGTAATTTTAAAAAATCGCACAATTCCTGTGATAAAAATCGCTAAGTTGAGCAGTTGGGCAGAGGAACACGCAGCAAAATATGTGGAAGACCCTACCAATACACAAGTAATAATTATTACTGAAATAGACAATAATTTTATTAACCCTGCTATATCATATAAACAAAAGATAAATATTGGGTTAAAAACTTTAGTCAGGACATTTTCAGAAATCGTTATTGGAGTCTCAAATGATAAAATTTCCATATTAAATATGAACCTTTCTGACTCTATTTTTTCAAAAAATGAGATGAAAGAGTTTGTTTTGAAATCACTAATTCCTAAAGTTTTTGTCCCAATTACCCCACTTTTACTGAGCCGATTTGAACGAGGAAAATACAATCCTCAACAATCTATTTATGCTGCAAACTTAGTAAAACTAGGACAACAACTAGCATCAACAGGTTTATTTCCATCTGGTTTTAAGCTAGACGACGTAATTAAAAGAAAATCTCATCGAGATATTGTCAATGTCATAGTCAAAGGCAGAACAGGTGTTTCTTATGGCTTTGTCGCCTATGCTGAACCTCCACAATATGTAGGAGCAACAGAAATAACAGCAATTGAATGGGAAAGTCTTTTACCTATAGAGGGGTTTAGTAGTGATGAAATCCGACAGAATGAAAATAATAGACGTTATCTTAAAATCAAAATTGGCGAAGAATATTTATTTAAGCAAATTCCTGATATTTGGTTGGTAAGTTCTCGCTCAGGTGCAAATAAAACAGATTTAAATCTTGCAAGTGATATTATCCGCATTGGTTTGAAAGAAAGGTTATTGCTAGAACTACCAGAAGGTATTCAATCAGAGGTGGTGGATATTAAACCTTCTTATGATATTTATGTCATGCTTGCTATTACTTTATCTGCTGCTTTATATACACCAGAGTTGATTAAAAATGGTGCGCCAATTGTGCATTTTCACGGCTACCCAGCATTTGAATGGTTTGCAAATAATGAATACTGCGTTGGAGTTAACAATCCTTCTGTACCTTGTGGGACTTATGAATCTGGGGTGTTCAATTTTTTAGGTATTTCTAGTTTACCTAAAAATTCTAGGAAAGCTATAGATTTAGTTGGACTAATAGAACCAGATCATGGCACAAATTTTATAGCCAGTAATATGGACTATTTACTCGAAAGATTAAAAGCTGGGTGTGCAGAAGGTCAAATTGAACTAGGAGGAAAACATTTTGCTTCTTTAAAAGCAAACTTAAATAAATGCGAATCTTAGATTAAGGTAAATCAGGGTTTACAAGTGTAAATACGAATAGCAAAACCATGAAAAAGTATAAGTAAATACCTAGAAATTGAATTGATGAATTTACAACCATTCTAGCGAGATTTGGGCTTTACTAGATGCCGTTGCATATGACTTGTAATTGAGATATCCAATTGCATAATATAAGTTAAAAATGAAACAAGATGAAATAGCACAGTGTTGAAAATAACCAGCTATATCGGCTGATAGTAGTTATTGTTTTCATGGTTGTAACCTGACATCTTGTACCAGCCCATTTTTGTCGAATGGGCAATGCTTTTAGCATTATGAAATCTAGTTTTTCATAATGCTGGTATTGCCCAGCTTACAGTTATTGATAATATTGCAAAATATGAGATGTAAATTGGAATTCATGAGAATAATCTTTTGAAAATATAGGCTCAAAAAAACAGGTAAATTATGATGCAAATCAATAAGAAAGCTCCAGCAATTTTAAATCGGTTATTTTCAAAAATTAATCAGGTATGTATAGTAACAAACAATTTTGATGAGACTATTCATAAACTTTCTAAATACCTGGGAATTGGTCCTTTTAAGTGTTGGTATCATAAGCCTCCAAGGCTTTTTAATACTAAAGTTTATGGAAAAGAAGTTCATTGGACAATGAAGGTAGCTATTGCTTGGATTGGTAACATTCAGTTAGAGGTTATTGAACCTTTAGAAGGAACTACTCTTTATAGCCAGTATCTCCAAACTAATGGTGAAGGTGTTGAACACATCCTTCTTGATACTGGTAATCTCAGTTTAGATAAGTCCATTAAACAATTAGCTAAACTTGATTGCTGCGTTATTCAAGAAGGTATGCTCAACATTCCAGTTCAGATCGGCTTTCTTAGCCTCTCTTCTATCCCTCGTTTTTTGTCAAACTTATTGATTCCAAAATTTGTGTACTTCGATACCAAAGTTATGGCAAAGGTAACGTTTGAAATGTTAAAGTTACCACCTTTATTATCATTAAAAAATGGTATTAGTATTACAAAACCAGACTATTGGATTCCAGAGGGAAATACTAATATTAATAGCTCATTATCCAATAGTTTTATCAATCAAATATTTAAGATTGGAATTTTAACTTATGACCTTGATAAAACCCTACGTAATTATGTTGAAATTCTAGGGATTGGTCCTTGGAAAATATATCATCTCCAAGAACCAAGGCTTTCACAAACTAAACTGCGCGGAAAAAAAGTCAATTTATCTGTGCAAATAGCAGTCGCGTATGTTGGCAATACCTTATTGGAAATTGTCCAGCCCTTGGATGGTTCAAGTATATATCATGAATTACTTGATAAACAGGGTGAAGGTGTTCATTACATTGGAGTTAGTAGCGACAAGCTCAACTTTTCTGAATTACTACAACATTTTAGTAAATTAGGTTGTTCCATTGCTATGGAAGGAACTTTAGAAAATACATATCAGTTTGCCTATGTAGACACAAAGTCTTTAGCGAAGATGATGATGGAAGTAGTATCGATTCCTGTCCAGAAAATTCCTTTGGCTCTGGAAAGTCTTAAGCCAGATAAAATATATCCTAATTTAGGCTAATTAATGTCATTTTTTTGTAAAATTTAGTATCTTCAATCTGAACGAAAACTTGATTGAAAATCTTTGATCTTTTATAGTTTTTCTTAGTTAAATGAGGTACACAATGACCTAATTAACCATAAATCAATATAGATTGAAGAAAAAAATTGTATCGCAACAGATTAGAAAATACTAAATAAACCTGAGTATTTAATAGCTGGATGTAAGCTTAACAATGACAGAAACAATTAATAATAAACCTTTCCCATCTATTAGGGCTACTTCCTTTGAGAGTGCTGACGCGCTTATCTCTCGGCTGGCTAAGTCCAAAAACGCCTGGATTCAGATTGGAATTCCAGAGCGGATTACTTATCTACGCCGTTGCTTAGAGGATGTTCAGAAAGTAGCTGCAAGGTCAGTGGAAGTTACTTGTCGAGCAAAAGGAATTGATCCAAGTGAGCCTTTGGCCGGTGAAGAATGGATGTCTGGTCCAATGGTTGTCATGCGAAATTTGCGCTTGCTCATCCAAACTTTAGAGGCTGGTAGTCAACCCAAGCCTAAGCGTTGGCGTACTCGTCCTGATGGACAGTTGGTTGCTCAGGTACTTCCTGACAGCTTAATAGACAAAATTATATGGAGAGGGTTTACTGGCGAGGTATGGATAGAACCGGGTAAGCCAACTACTCAAGGAGCAATCTACAGAGAAAAACATAGTGCTGGAGGTTTGGCACTGATATTGGAAGCAGGAAACAACTGGTCGCTTAGTCTGACAGATACCTTATATAAGTTGTTTGTCGAAGATCAAGTTGTGATTCTCAAGATGAGTCAGATTAATGACTATGATACTCCATTCGTTGAACAAGCCTTCCAGTCACTAGTAGAGCATGGGTTCTTGGGCGTGGTTTGTGGTGATGCTCAACTAGGTAACTACCTTTGCCATCATCCTGAAGTAGATACTATCCATGTGACGGGATCGGATCGCACCCATGATGCAATTGTTTGGGGAAAGACCCTAGAAGAGCAATTGCAACGTAAAGAAGTAAATCAACCTTTGCTGAAGAAGCCGATAACCTCACAGCTAGGATGTGTTACTCCTGTTTTCGTTGTTCCGGGTTTGTGGTCTAAATCTGATCTGCTTTTTCAGGCTCGTCATGTGGCCAGCATGGTAACTCATAATGGCAGCTTCAACTGTGATGCTGCCAAAGTGTTAGTGACTGCCAAAGGCTGGAAACAGCGCGATACTTTTTTGACTCTCTTACACCAAGAGTTAGCAGCTATTCCTAATCGTCAAGCATATTATCCAGGTGCTAAAGAAAGATATCAAGCCTTTTTAAACCATTATCCGCAAGCTCAAGCATTGACCTGTGCTGATCAAGAGAGTATACCCTGGACAGTAATTCCTGATATATCTCCAAGGCTAGGAGAATATGCTCTCAACCACGAAGCATTTTGTGGATTATTAGCAGAGGTTGCCCTAGATGCTCATGAGCCTGGAGAATTTTTAGCCAAAGCCGTTAATTTTGCCAACCAGAAAGTTAAGGGGACGCTTTCTTGCGTATTATTGGTGCATCCTGCAACCGAAAAAGCCTATTCTACTGAGATAGAGCAAGCGATCGCCGATCTACGCTACGGTGCTATTGGGGTTAATGTTTGGTCAGGAATTATCTATGCACTAGGGTCAACAACTTGGGGAGCTTTTCCAGGTAATCCTTTAACAAATATTGGCTCTGGTCGTGGGGTAGTTCACAATACTTATCTGTTTGATCATCCACAAAAATCAGTTGTGCGTTCACCATTTCGCATCTTTCCGACACCAGGTTGGTTTACAACCAATAAAAACTTATTAGAGCTTGGTAAACGAATTACTGCTTTCGAGGCCAATCCTCAATGGTACAAACTTCCAGGCCTGATTTTGGCAGCACTGCAAGGATGACAAATTTTCAATTTCCCGTTCAAACGCATGAAAATTATCAAAAGCACTTTATTAGGTTATCAATCTCCTTGCGTAATTAGCCCTACAGTTGAAAGTGAAAATGCTCATTTAAATGAGATAGTATCTTGGTTGTCTGAAGAACGGCGATCGCTAGAAAAAGAACTCCAACGTAAAGGTGCTATCCTCTTGCGTGGCTTCAAAGCGATTCAAGGAGCAGAAGCATTTGAAACTGTTATTTCCGCATTTTCTTCACAAAATGCCACTGATGAGGGTAGCACATCACCTCGGACGTTAGTTCAAAACCAGATTTATACTTCCACAAATGCCCCTTCTTATTTGCCAATTGAACTACACCAAGAGAGGAGTTTTCATACCGAGTTCCCCGACAAAATCGCTTTTTTCTGTGATGTTGCTCCTAGTCAAGATGGAGAAACTCCCATAGCAGATATGCGAGCAGTCTATCAAGCCCTGCCTTTAAGCCTCATCAAGCGATTTGAAGAGAAGGGTATCAAGCTGCGTCGGAGACTACCTACAAAGAATTGGACGAGGAATAAGGCAGTTATAACCTGGCAAGAAACCTTTGACACCGATAATCGCCATGAAGTTGAGAGTATTGTAGAAAAACTAGGCTGGCAACTGAAATGGAATCGATTTTCTTTGGAAGTTGATAACTGTGTATGTCCTGCTTCCATCACCCATCCCCTGACTGGGGATAGAGTTTGGTTTAACCAAGCCCATGTCTTGCACAAAACTAATTTATTACATTGGGCGAAGCGTTACGGAAGCTTTCAGCTTTGGACTATTGCCCTGCTTGCACCGATATTTACGCAGTTTTATTACTATCACCACGTTTTCGGGGACAACTCAGAGATTAACAGTGCAGACCTAGATACTATTCGACAAGCAATTTCCAGTCAGGAAATTCGGTTTTGCTGGCAGCAGGGCGATATTTTATTACTTGATAACATCATCATGGCTCACGGCAGGCGAATATTTAATGGAAGAAGACGGATACTAGTAACGCTCATCAAGGGGTAATCACCGAAGTTGACCGATGCCCATTTTGGATTTTGGATTTTTTTTCGGTACAAGCCCAACAAGAAAGTGGGTAGAACAAATCTAAAATCATCAATCTAAAATACTCGCTGCGCTGCGTCTGCTACCTTCGCGGAACGTCTCGTAGATAAGGCAGCAAATCTAAAATCCAAAATTGATTGACCCCAAAAGGAAAGGTTGCTAAAACCCTATAGATAATTTATGAAACTATCGGATTGCACACTGCTAATTTCTGGAATTGATAATTTCATTGGTTTCCGAACTGCTGAACTTGCCATAGCACAGGGAATGAAAGTTCGCGGATTGCAAATTTCCGCAGATAATGCCAAAAAAACACAAAATTTAGGTGCTGAGGTAATTTTTGGTAATATTACTGATCCTGTGATTGCTCAAAAAGCTTGTCAGGGAGTAGATATTGTTTTACATACGGCTGAACTTGCCGAAGAAGTTGGCTCAATTAAGAAGTTTCGAGAGATAAATGTTGATGGCACTATTAATATTTTTAAAGCTGCTAAAAACGCTGGAGTTAAAACATTTGTACATCTTTCTAGTGTAATGGTTTATGGCTTTAACTATCCTAACTATGTCACAGAAAAATTCCCTCTTTCTGCCAATAAAAATCCTTACTGTCAAACAAAAATAGAAGCTGAAGAAGAATTATTAAAATTAAATACATCCCCAGATGTTGGCATGATTATTATTAGACCAGGGGATGTTTATGGGACAGGAAGCATTCCTTGGGTAATTCGACCATTACAGTTGATGCGCCAAAAATTATTTGCCTATATCAATGATGGGAAGGGAGTCTGTAACCACGTATATATAGATAACTTGATTGATGCCATATTTCTCGCCATAGAAAAAGAAGCACATGGAGAGATTTTTAATATTACTGATGGTAGAGAAACTTCTTGGAAAGATTATTTTACTTATTTGGCAGAAATTGCAGGTTTACCTGTCGATTATCCTTGTTTGCCAAAGGATGAACTTAAAATGCTAGTAAAAATACGCCACCAAGGGCAGAAACTGTTTGGGAAAAAAGCCGATATTGTCCCAGAATCTCTAGATTTTATCAGTCGCCCTTATGCTTATTCTATTGCTAAAGCAAAAGCAATGTTGAATTATCAACCTAAGATTGATCTGCAAGAAGGTATGCGACGCACTCAGGAATGGTTGCAGAAAACGGACATACCACATTGTAGGTAATTTCATCTCTTAGCTATGGGACATCTCCAAAAAACAATAAGAGAGCCGGAGCGATGCTTCGGCTCTCTTATTGTAATTGTGTTGATTGATTAACTTCTTTCAAAAAATTAGGCACAAACAAGGAAAACGTGCAAATATAAAGAAAAGCTTAAGAGGTTAGAGACTCATGATCACTACCAAAATGATGCAACAGCTTTGGGCTGTAATCGAGTCTACTAATGTCACCACATTACTCCAGTTTGATGATATGGCTCTAGTACAATTGCTTCTCCAGCAATTAAAAGCCAAGCAGGGAATTGACACACAGTCAGATAGTAGCATTAATACCTACATAAAATCTAAACTGCCTCTAATTCGAGACACGGCTGAAAGCCGATTGTGTTTAGAGCCAGAGAATCATTAACGCAAAATTTGCCCAATAAAATATGATGAATCACTGGCTAAGTATTGCCCTTGTAGCTTATCTAATTGGAGCGGCGATTGAGGGGGTAAGTACAGCCGGCCAGCTATCTCATTCATTGCCGGAATTAACCAAAGATACGCAAAACCAGGCATCAGAGCCTGCTAATCCACTGAAGGAGAACTGGCGTGTTTTTGTTGCCATTGCCTCCGTAAGTATCTGTGGGGCGTGCTTTTGGCCTTGTCGCCTACTCCACCGTTTAATTAAAGGAAACAGTTCATCGGAAGACGCATAAATTTTGATATTCCTTTCTCCGAGTAACTTATATACTTATACATAAATTTCTCAGTAAGATTATTTAGATGCCTGATTACTAGATGTGGGGCTTCTGTCGGTTCTAGCTAAATGCTATCTTAAGGGCAAAGTCATTTGCTCAAATGAGAGGAAACCGCTATGACTGCAACGCTCTTAGAAACTACTTCTATCGAGTCATTGCTAGGGGAAGAAGCCGAAAACCTGCTCACATACAAAGCTAAAGTTTCCCAAGATTTACTGCATTTACCGGGGTCTGACTTTATAGATCGAGTTTGGTTGCATAGCGATCGCAATCCGCAAGTATTGCGGAATCTCCAGCAACTTTATTCCACAGGTCGTTTAGCAAATACAGGTTATCTCTCAATTCTCCCAGTAGACCAAGGCATTGAACACTCCGCCGGTGCTTCATTTGCAGCCAATCCAATTTACTTTGACCCAGAAAATATTATCAGATTGGCGATCGCCTCAGGTTGTAATGCTGTAGCTACTACTTTAGGCGTATTGGGTAGCGTATCGCGTAAATATGCCCACAAAATCCCGCTTATAGCCAAAATAAATCATAATGAACTGTTGACGGCTCCTAATCAATTTGACCAAATATTGTTTGCTGATGTCGAACAAGCTTGGAATTTAGGCGCAATAGCAGTAGGCGCAACCATTTATTTTGGTTCAGAGCAGTCTACCAGACAAATTCAAGAAATTAGCCAAGCTTTTAAATACGCCCATGAATTGGGAATGGTGACAATTCTCTGGTGTTATTTGCGGAATAATGCTTTTAAACAAGATAAAGATTATCACGTTGCAGCTGATCTAACGGGACAGGCGAATCATTTGGGTGTGACAATTGAAGCCGACATTATTAAGCAAAAACTCCCAGAAAATAATCGTGGCTACGAAGCAGTTGCTAAAGCCACGGGTCAAAGTTATGGCAAAATTGATCAACGGATGTACACAGAATTAACAACTGATCACCCCATTGATTTAACCCGTTATCAAGTATTAAATTGTTACTGCGGACGTGCAGGTTTAATTAATTCTGGGGGTGCGTCTGGGAAGAATGATGTTGCAGAAGCAGTTCGTACCGCCGTTATTAATAAACGTGCTGGTGGTACAGGCTTAATTTCTGGGAGAAAGACTTTCCAAAAACCCTTTGAAGAAGGAGTAAAATTATTTCACACCATTCAGGATGTTTATTTGTCTCCAGATGTGACCATAGCTTGATAAGAGCGCAGGGGTAGAGGGTAGAGGAGAAAGTACAAACCTCGCTCCTTATAGGCGAAAAAGCACCCTTCCCCCTGTTCTTCTACGGTGTACACACAAGTCTGATAAACTTATCCGGTATCTTTATGATCCCCCCTAACCCCTTAAAAAAGGGGGAACTAGAATCAAAGTCCCCCTTTTGAAGAGGGATTTAGGGGGATAAAACCATAGATGTGTGTACACCGTAACCCTGTTCTCCCCTGCTCTTTCGTTGGGGAGTAGGGGTAGTTCACTTTTAATATTTTAAATATGTATGTGTCCGATCGGTGTGCGTACCAGTCACTCAACTAATGCCCTAGAAACGGGTGTGGCCAAGCTTTGGCTATTGTTGGTAGGAGTGAATCAATACCAGGATGAGCAAATACCTTGTTTGCGTTACCCTGCTGTAGATTGTCAGGGTTTGGGAGCAGCATTAGATGCAGCAACCCTGGGATTTCCCCAAAGAGAGTTAAAAATTTACCACGATTTTGGTGAGCAGCCTTTATTAGAGAATGTGCGTGTCACCCTCAAAACAATGGCTGCTGCGACTAAACCGAGTGACACCATTCTGGTTTATTTTTCTGGACATGGGATACTTGACTCAATGAGTCAAGAGGTGGTGTTGTGTCTCCAAGATACTCAAAAAGATAACTTAATTAATACTGGGTTAAAGTTACAAGAATTATTACAGTTGTTGGCAGATTGTGATGCTGGTCAACAATTAGTCTGGCTAGATGCTTGTCATAGTGGTAATTTGACATTTTTGGGAGCGAGAGGAGAAATATCTCCGGAACTTAACCCTACGCCAGAATTAGTGGAAGTTTTGCGGCAACGTGCAGCCAAACAAAAGGGATTTTACGCTTTATTATCTTGCGATCGCAATCAGCAATCTTGGGAATTTCCTCAGTTAGGACATGGTGTATTTACTTACTATTTAATTAGGGGATTGCGCGGTGAAGCGGCAGACTCCCAAGGTATCATCGCAGCTGATGGACTTTACCGCTATGTTTATCACCAGACTTTAGCTTACATAAATAAAGCTAATCAACAGTTACGTGTGATTAATCAGCTAAAAAAAGGTCGTGGCGAAAGTTCTATTCATTCCGAATATCCCTCCCAAACCCCCAAGCGCATTGTTGAAGGGGTGGGGGACGTAATTTTAGGTATCAAACCCAATTCTAAAGGATCAACAAGACATCCCCGACAAGCACTAATTGTAGAAGGACTCCCCAAAAGCAAAACAGCCTCAGCTTTACTCAACATTCTCAGCACGGCGGGGAGTTTTGCCACTAACTATTGGACTGTGCGGGGTGACAACGCCAGCTCAGATATTCACAAAGCTATCCAAAAGTGTTTGCTGTCAGAATCTTTTGCTGCATCACCCCAAGATGTTGCAGTAGACAGCGCAACTGTATTTTTATATCTGCGAGGACAAATTCAGGAAACAGCCACAGGTGAAGCAGTATTAGTTTTAGCTGATGATGTAACTATCAGTCGTTCCTGGTTGAGAAAACAATTACGTCGTTGCAGTTCCCAACAGATTCTAATTTTAGATTGTCCTGCCCAAGCGGCGATCGCTGTTACATCGGTGCGGGAGTGGGTAGAAGAATTGCAACTAGGAATAGAAACAGGCCAATGTTTAATTGCTTGTGCTACACCACCTGATAACCATGAACAATTTGCTGCTACTGTGTTGGCGATTCTCAATCAAGCAACTCCACCCTTGGGACTAACCGCAGCCGGATTAATCACCCAATTACAACTAGATTTAGCAGCCACCGACAATCAACTATATTTCTGGTTATCTGGTTCGCAGGGAATCATTGAAGTTTTGTCAGAAAACACCTTGGTAGTTAGTGAGAGTGCTAACCAAAATGATGAAGATATAGATGATTTAAGTTCCTCTGTTGGTGTAGATTACACACTACTAAAAGACTTATTAAAAGCTGGGAGATGGTTAGAGGCGGATGGGGAAACCACAAACCTGATGCTGAAGGTTGCCAATAGAGAACAACAATGCCACTTAGACGTAGAAAGTGTAGTCAATTTTCCTCGTACTGACTTATCTACTATTGACAAACTTTGGGTGAAATATAGTCAAGGACGCTTTGGTTTCAGTGTTCAGCAACGCATCTGGCAAAGCATCAAAGGAACTGCGGCGACTGATCCGCTAATGGCTTTGATGATTGGGAATGAACAAGCCGCCGCCGCCGAAACCTGCATTGATTTTGGTAATCGTGTCGGGTGGCGGTGGAAAGATGCTTGGGTGAATTATCCAGACCTCATCCCCGACGACAGCGCACCCGCAGGATATCTACCATATTTCGGCTTTTTTGAGCAGGTTTGGCGAGTAAAAGTTTTAGGTATTTGGGAATGGCACAGTGCGATCGCTACAGCATCTTGGTGGCGATTGTGTGAAGCTTTATTCGTTAGCTTAAACTAGTGTTAACAGTTTTTGGTTCTACAAAAGCTTGTCGACCTGTAATTAATCTAGAGCGACGATTACGAGTGATATAATTCCAAGCCCACTGAAATACTACTAGTAATTTCGTATCAAATTCGATTAAGAAGTAGATGTGAATTAATAGCCAAAATACCCAAGCAACGAAACCTTGGAGTTTGATTAAGCCTAAATCTACAACAGCTAAATTTTGCCCAATCATCGCCAAACTACCTACGTCATTGTAACGAAATTGTGGCAAAGTATGACCTTTAAGCCGTCGTTTAATGAGTTTAGCTACATACTCTCCTTGTTGTGTGGCTACGGGTGCAACACCAGGTAAGGGTTTACCATTTTGATGGGAGAAGTTGCCTAAATCTCCCACTACAAAAATGTTTTTATAATCCCTAATAGTCAAGTCCGGTTCTACAATCACACGTCCGGCGTGATCGCACTCTACACCTGTACGATCTGCTAGGACTTGTCCCATTGGTGAAGCTTTGACACCTGCTGCCCACAATATAGTTTTTGAGGGAATTTCTTTTACTTCATCGCCTTTCTTGAAAGTAACGATGTCATTTTCAATATTTGTCACCCGCGTTTTAGTTTGGATTACCGCACCCAACTTTTCTAACGATTCTGCTGCTACTTGCGATAACTCTGGCGCAATGTGTGGGAGGATGCGATCGCCCCCTTGCAATAGTAAAATTTTTGTTTCTGAGGTGTTGATGCTGCGGAAATCTTCTTTGAGGGTTTTGTATGCCAATTCGGCGATCGCACCAGCTAATTCTACACCAGTTGGTCCACCCCCTACAATCACAAAAGTCAACCAAGCACGGCGTTTTTCGGGGTCATTTTCGCTTTCTGCTGCTTCAAATGCACCAAATATCCGGCGACGCATTTCTATCGCATCTTCAACAGTTTTCAAGCCAGGCGCAACGTCTTTCCAGTGATCTTTGCCAAAATAAGAATGGTTAGCACCTGTGGCAACAATTAATGTATCGTATGGTACTACTTTATCATCCAAAATAACTTGTTGCGCTTTGGGATTAATATCCTTTACTTCTCCCAGTAACACTTGTGTATTCTTGCTTTTGCTGAATACAGCTCGTAATGGTGAGGAAATGTCACCAGGTGATAGCGTACCTGTCGCAACTTGATATAAAAGCGGCTGAAATAGGTGAAAGTTGCGTTTATCGATCAGAGTAATGCTGACATTCGCTCTACCAAGAGTCTTTGCTGTATACAGTCCACCAAAGCCACCACCAATGATTACAACCTGATGTGGTGCATTCTTCTCAAGTGAAACTACCATAAAACATATTTCCTTTTGTTAAGAGGGTTGTAACTTTTCTTAACAAAGATGTAGCAGAATTATGATGTAGCTTGCCGTTTATTTAGAACAATTGAAAAAATAATGAAAGTAATGAAGAGTGCTGAGTTGAAAGACCACCCACTTTCTTGTGGGGTATAACCCCTAGTAGGTTATCAAATTTGAATTGAGGGATAAGCTTTTTTTGTAGTATTCGCGTAGCGTCTCGTAGAGAGGACTTTAGTCCCTAGAAAAATCAGGACTAAAGTCCTTACTACGAACCGTCAAAACTAACTGCGTACTCTTTTTCTTACTCAGCACTCAGTATGGTCAAAGTTAGCTAGTTTGCAATATGTGATACAATTATAGGCTTTTGGAAAATCTATACAGACAAAATATAGTGTAGGGCGACAATGCAAAAACTCCTTTTTTATAATAGAGATAGCTTCAGAGCGCAGGCACTATTCCTTGGGAAGAAGATTAACCTACAAAGTTTAGAGAATTACGTTTGTTTGGCAACAATGCCATTAATAGTTACAGTAGGTGAACATGGCTGTGCAGTGCTACTGGGCTATGGGGCAGTTGTTCTGTTTAACCTTGAGCCTGCGGAAAAGGCAGCCTTTTTGAGCAAACTATCCTCACAAGTTAGTGACTCTTTTACCGACCCCGAAACAGAAGAAGTAGAAGTGCATCTCAATATTGTGGAAAGTGAGCGAGTTAAGGAAGGAAAAATTTTCCTCCATGAATTTAGTGTAGAACGTTTACAAATAGTGGCTGATATTCTTGCTAAAAGTGTTGTTCTTTCTCATTATGAAACAAGCCTCGCAACTGTATTTGATCAAATTGAACCTTTTGCAGCTAGTCTTCAGAGTGACAACAGGAGTAAACGCAAGAGTCGGGAATTATTGCGTCAACTTGGGACTACCCTGTTAGTTCAACATAAGATTGTGGGTCGAGTAGAGATTATCGATAAGCCAGAGTTGCTGTGGGAGTCCCCACAACTAGAAAATTTATATCTGCGTTTAGAGGATGAATACGAAATCCGTGAGCGTCACAATGCCTTAGAACGAAAACTAGAGCTAATTTCCCAAACGGCACAGACCGTGCTGGAGTTTATGCAGCATAGCAGTAGCCAGCGAGTAGAGTGGTATGTGGTGATTCTGATTGTGGTGGAGATTCTGCTGTCACTTTACGACATCATTTTCAAAGGCTAACACTTAGTGGCGTTTTTGTAATGGTAATTCAAAGCGATCGCCTGGGCGTGGTTCAATGATCTGAGTCGAGAGTTGCTGTTTTGCTAACTGCGATCGCATTTCATCCCCACTTCCCACAGCCTTGAGAAACTTCACCAGCAATCCCTCATACATCACATCACCAGGGGATGCAGTAGGAAGCATAACTTGCGGTTGCAACCACTCTGCTACTTCTAAAGCCTTCTGTTGTCCTCTAATAATCGCCCCCACCACAGGCAAACTTAAATCAGTTATGGGGGTAATAACTACATCTATAGGGGCAAACTGTTTCAATTGGGGAGAGTGATAGCCGTGAGGCTCATAGTACAGCTTTAACCCCGTTGCTAGCTCTTGGAAAACATAACCATTTTCTATTAACGTTGGGCCAATTGGAGAACCAGGAACAGCAGTAATTTCCACTTGCTGATTTAAATTGTCAGTTTCCCCATGAGCCAGAGTTGTCACAGCAGTATAACCCAACTCCCGTACTACCTTCGCCCCATTAGGAGAAGCCACCACCGGAATATTCCGGTCAAGTTGCTTCAGTGTTGGTGGGTGAGCATGGTCTTCCAAACCTTGGGACAGCACGATTAAATCAATATTATCTGGGATAGGACGTTCTTGAGTCAGTGAACCTTTGAATAGCCAATCTACGTTAGCAAAGGTTAGCGAACCAACCAACCAAGGATCTATAAGTATTCTTTGTTGACCGATTTCCAGTAGCCAACTGTTGCTGTCTAACCAAGTTAAATACATAGTCACAGATATAAATATAACACCTGCCTTTATTGTGACATTATCGGGAATTGGGAATTGGAAATTGGGCAATTCAATGAGTAGATTTTGGATTGATGATTTTGGATTGGGATTTAATCTAAAATCTAAAATTCTTTTCCCACTCAGTACAGGCTAAACGCCTTGCTACCGCTCTAAGCGCAGCTATGCCCGCAGGGCTTTACAGCACTTTCAAGGCAAAATAAACCCGTACTTCCGCAGTACAGCCTTAACTTGATTGTCAGTGGTTAAAAACTGAACAAACTCCTTAGCCGCATTAGAGTTTTTACTGCTTTTGACCACAGCTAACGGATAAATAATCGGCGAATGGTATTTTTCATCAGCAGCCACTACAACCTTTACTTTGTCAGATATCTTGGCATCGGTTGAGTAAACTAGACCGGCATCCGCATTACCACTTTCTACCACAGCTAAAACCTGACGCACATTATTGCCATAGACTAATTTTGGCTGAATCTGTGGTAATAACTTGAGCTTCTGCAACACTTGTTGAGCGTATTGTCCTGCGGGTACGCTCCTCGGTTCACCCATCGCCACCCGCCTAATATTGGCATCTCTCAAATTATAGAAGCTAGTAACACCAGTCCTGTTCTTAGGAACAACCAAGACTAGGCGATTCTTTGCTAGGATAGCTCTTGTACCTGGAAGCAACAGCCCTTTCTGCTCTAAAGCATCTACTTGTCTTTTAGCCGCAGAAATAAACACATCTGCTGGCGCACCTTGTTCAATCTGTTGTTGCAAAGCACCAGACGCACCAAAGTTATAACTAATATTGATATTAGGATTATTCTTTTGATAGAGAGGTTTAATATCTTCTAGTGCATCTTTCATACTGGCAGCAGCAGAAACCAGTAGATTGACATTAGATTGCGCTAATACAGGGGATGGTGTCATAAAAGGCCAACCAACCGCTATCAAACAGCTAACAACTGCCGCACTAAGAAAAGCAATAATTTGTCTTCGTTTCATAGGAAAATCAGGTTTAGATAGAATTAAGGCTTGGTAGGATCGTACCTGTATAAATTCGATACTTACCAACTAAATTGGTAACATTATGCCACGAAAAGAACAAGGATGGATCACTTTTCAAACATCGGAAGACGAGCGCAAACTTTTAGAAGACTTCTGTCAGCAGTCTCAGCGCACGAAAACTGAGATATTGCGGGAACTTGTGCGTGGTCTTCATCAGCAACCCGCACCACCAAAATCATTACCAACCACAGAGGAAGACAAGGTAGAAAAAAAAGATACTCAGAATTTGGAATTAGAAGTTAATGCTCCTAAAAAACTCTTAAAAGTTAGCTCCCGCAATATTCTTAAGGGTGTGGTGAAAAAAGTTGTCCCTGGTGCTGTGAATAGTGAAGTGACTCTAGAGATTGTTCACAGAGTAGAGTTAACCTCTATTATTACCAGAATGTCAGCTGAAGAATTAGAACTGGTTGAAGGTGTAGAAGCCTATGCAGTAATTAAATCAAATGATATTGTGATTGCCAGAGAATAAAGGAAAAGTTAAAAGTGCTGTACCCT
Organism: Anabaena sp. UHCC 0399; assembly: GCF_034931465.1. Classification (NCBI taxonomy): domain Bacteria; kingdom Bacillati; phylum Cyanobacteriota; class Cyanophyceae; order Nostocales; family Nostocaceae; genus Anabaena; species Anabaena sp. UHCC 0399. The sequence continues at coordinate 148,054 of NZ_JAYGGZ010000007.1, forward strand.
ACCAAGCTAACAGCACTTTTAACTAAGCACTCACCGTGTTTACGAATTACGTAAAGCCTGCGGCATAGCTGCGCTTAGAGCGTAACGGGGCGGAGCATCGTTATGAATTACAAACTCTACCACCAAACAAGAAATGCTCAAGCAGCATTGCTTAAGCATTCACTCAATTCAATTTATTCTATTGAACTTAGTAACGGTTACGGTTGTAGCCACCACCACCGCCGCCGCCGCGATTACCACCGCCGCCACCACCAAATGAACCTCTGTCTTCTTTGGGTCTGGCCTTGTTCACTTTAAGATCACGACCCATCCATTCAGCACCGTCAAGAGCATCAATGGCTGCTGTTTCTTCAGCTTCAGATTCCATTTCTACAAAGGCAAAGCCACGTAAGCGACCTGTTTCGCGATCAGTAGGGATTTGAACCCGCTTTACAGTCCCGTATTCTGCGAAAACAGCAGTGAGGGTATCTTGTGTCACTTCGTAAGAGAGATTGCCTACATAAATTGACATTTATATGTCTCCAAAATCATCAGATCAGTTTGTAGAGATTTAGATTTCGGAGAGAGTCTGCAAATACCAAAAGGGAAAAGCCTGTCAATACTAAAAACAAACACTATAACCGAATGTAATTCTCAGAGCATATCCTAGCACATACAGTTTGTTATGAGGGAGAAACTTGAGAAAATGTTATATAAATACACATTAACACTGATATCTATAGAGAAATATGTAGTTAATAATACTGAATTATAACTTGTTTAGTATTAGTTTAAACGAATGTTTGACCGCAAAGATAAAAAATATTTTCCATTCAGGTAAGCATAAATCAAATCTTGTTTAGTAGTAAACGATTTATCGCTCAGAACTAGTAGTTCATCAAGTTTGAATTGATGGATAAGCAAGTTTGTAGTAAGGACTTTAGTCCTGATTTTTCTAAGGACTAAAGTCCTTACTACAAACCATCAAAACTAACTTGACACAGTAATAGGATGAACAGAAATAAAGTCTTTACTACAAATAACAAACCAACTTTGCTGCATTATTCAGTAAATTGTTGTGATATACCAACTTTATCATGATAAAGTTGGTATATTTTTAATTATCAACAAATAGCCCTGCTGGATAAGGCTTTTTTGAGTAGCCAACACTAGACTCAATCACGCCCAAGCCAATACTTTCACATTAACTCTTGTCTAGAATTATCATGCCACTGGATTTTTCACCCCTCTGGATATCCCTCAAAACCTCATTATTTGCCACAGTTATCACGTTCTTTTTGGGAATTGCGGCTGCTTATTGGATGTTGGGATATCGTGGCAAGGCTAAATCTTTAATTGAAGGGGTTTTTGTAGCTCCCTTGATTTTACCCCCTACCGTTGTGGGCTTTTTGTTACTGCTGTTTTTCGGGAAAAATGGCCCGATGGGGAAACTCATGCAGCCTTTTGATTTAAGTATAGTATTTACTTGGTATGGGGCAGCGATCGCAGCTACAGTTGTCTCTTTCCCGTTAATGTATAAAACTGCGCTGGGGGCTTTTGAACAGATTGATGGTAGTCTCCTCCAGGTAGCTAGAACCCTTGGTGCGAATGAGGCTAAAATTTTTTGGCGCATCAGTTTACCTCTAGCATTCCCTGGGATTTTAGCAGGTGCATCTCTGGCGTTTGCCCGTGCGCTGGGTGAATTCGGTGCAACGTTGATGTTAGCGGGTAATATTCCTGGGCAAACCCAGACAATCCCAATGGCAATTTATTTTGCTGTGGAAGCCGGCGCGACAGATGAGGCTTGGTTTTGGTCGCTGGCGATTATGATTGTCTCGCTATCAGCGATTATTGCTGTCAACTTTTGGCAGGAATTAAGGGGAAGGGGAGGGAAGACGCAGGGGAGCAGGAAGAGAAGTTGCCAGGAGGGTTTCCCTCCAAGCAAACTTCGGGGAACAGGGGAGCAGGGGGGTGAAATTTCGGTGTTGTCGGCTGCGACTGCAAAAGTGAAACTGTTTGTAGATATTGAGAAGCGATTGCCGAGTTTTAACCTGAAGGTGGCATTTAATACCGATGAGCAACCCTTGGGATTGTTGGGGGGTTCAGGAGCTGGTAAAAGTATGATTTTGCGCTGTATTGCAGGAATTGAGACACCCACGAAAGGGCGCATAGTTTTAAATGACAGAGTGTTGTTTGATTCAGAAAAAGGCATTAATCTACCTAGTCGCGATCGCCAAGTTGGGTTTTTAGTGCAGAATTATGCACTGTTCCCGAATATGACAGTGGCGCAAAACATCGGTTTTGGCTTACCCAAAGAAATTTCCAATGGGAAAGTGCGATCGCAAATCGAAGAGTTACTAATATCCATGCAATTAAAAGGATTAGGCGAACGATACCCACACCAACTTTCTGGCGGACAGCAACAACGAGTAGCTTTAGCCAGAGCCTTAGCAAGTTTTCCAGAAACCTTACTTTTAGATGAACCTTTTTCTGCACTTGATACACATCTGCGTAGTCAACTAGAACAACAAATGACCGAAACTCTAGCTGAATACCAAGGTGTGACACTATTTGTCACCCATAATATGGAAGAAGCTTATCGCGTTTGTCCTAATTTATTGGTGATGGAGCATGGTAGAGCCGTACATCATGGTTCTAAATACGAAATATTCGAGCATCCGGCTACTGTGAGTGTTGCCCAAATCACAGGGTGTAAGAATTTCTCTAGTGCGATTGTTCACTCATCGCAAGAGTTAGAAGCAGTTGATTGGGGTTGTCGGTTGCAAGTGAACGAACAAATTACCCCAGCAATCTCCCATGTTGGCATCCGCGCCCATCATATTATATTTACCAAAGACCCAGCACAAGCCAACACCTTTCCTTGCTGGTTAGCAAGAACCAGTGAAACACCTCACCGCATGACACTATTTTTAAAACTTAATTCTCCCGCCAATTATTCACAAGACTATCACCTGCAAGCAGAAGTCTTCAAGGAGAAATGGGTAACGATCAAAGACCAACCCTTTCCTTGGTATGTGCGTTTAGATCCCCTCCGCCTGATTTTGATGGATAGTCAAAATAATTCGTAATTCGTAATGGACTGCGTCCCGCTACGCTAACGTAATTCGTAATTGTCATTAGTTTTTCTCCCCCTGTCCCCTGTCCCCTGTCACCTGTCCCCTGTCCCCTGTCCCCTGTCCCCTGTCACCTATTCCCACTCCCCAAATCCTGTGTTTCAATATGAAAGCAATTTTAATGATGTGATGGAGTATGCCACAGAAAGCAGCCGCTTTGAGGTTTGTAATTTTGCTAGGTTTTGTTAGCCTCTGTGCCGATGCTACCTATGAAGGAGCGCGTAGTATAACGGGGGCTTATTTAGAAGTTTTGGGAGCTAGCGGCACTGTGGTGGGCTTGGTAGCTGGGTTTGGAGAACTTATTGGCTATGGCTTTCGCTTAGTAATTGGTTATCTCAGCGACCAAACAGGTAAATATTGGGGAATCACAACTTTGGGTTACTTTATCAATACCGCCGTTGTGCCACTGTTAGCCTTAGCTGGTAGGTGGGAAGTAGCCGCAGGTTTAATGATGGTTGAACGCACTGGTAAAGCCATTCGTACTCCCCCACGAGATGCGTTGCTTTCCCACGGTGTAAGTCAAATTGGCAGAGGCTTTGGCTTCGGTTTACATGAGGCAATGGATCAAACTGGTGCTGTCATGGGGCCTTTAGCTGTGGCGGCAATGGTATATTTTCAGGGCGAATATCGCAACGCCTTTACAGTATTAATTGTGCCTGCGGTTTTAGGATTAATTGTGTTAGGAGTTTTGCAATTTATCTATCCCAATCCGAGTGATTTTGAAGAAGAAACTGAAGAGAGTCCCAAAGAGGAAAAATTACCGCGCATATTTTGGATTTATCTGGGTGCAGTCGCCATTATCGCCGCAGGTTATGCAGATTTCCCTTTAATTGCTTTTCATTTTCAAAAACAAGGTATTGCGACGGGGCAAACCATACCTCTGTTCTATGCCTTGGCGATGGGAGTAGATGCCGTAGCAGCGTTAATATTTGGCTATTTCTTTGACCGCATTGGCATTTTTGTGTTGATGATTGCTGCTTTGCTATCATCTTTATTTGCGCCATTAGTCTTTTTAGGAAATACCCAACTTGCGCTTTTAGGCATAGCCTTTTGGGGCATTGGCATGGGGGCGCAAGAATCAGTTTTAAAAGCTGCGATCGCAGGCATAGTTCCCAAGTACAAACGCGCCACAGCCTACGGTATTTTCAGCACTGGTTATGGTCTAGCTTGGTTTTTAGGTAGTACATTGATGGGTGTTTTATATGACCACGCAATAAATATACTGATAGTCTTTTCTTCAGCAACTCAACTATTAGCAATAGTCTTTTTTGCCTGGGTAAAACTGCAAGCTGATAGTAACAATATAGTGCTGACCAAAGAAGGATAATAGTAGGATGAATTGAGGCCAGCAGGGGAGGTAGGGGTGCAGGGGAAGCAGAGGGGCAGAAGTTATTCAATGCGTGAATTTTGAATTTTTATGCCCAATTACTAAACCTGTAAGGCTTTAAACCACTTATTAACAAAGGTATTAATAGTTTGTTTAATTTGATGTTTGCGATTCCATCTCTGGAAAGCCATTTCATACTCTTCACCTTTAGTCAGAAAAATATTCCAAACATCAAGCCCAACGGCTAAACCACAGAATAGTAACAGGTACAGCGACCAAGAAATAGTACCGCCACCTAAAAAATCTACCGAGATGAAAAAAGCATTAACAATGCTGTAATTACCCAAACGTTTCTTAAATCGTGTGAGACGGTAAGTATTAAATGCTTGGCGTTGCTGAATTTCGCGGTTTTGCGATCGCCAGTCTTTCTCTGCTAAGTTGACAGTCTCAGGTGATATATCTAACTCCTGGGCTATTTCTAAGATTTGCTCATAGCTAAACTCTTTATCTTGATCATCAGCTTGCCGGGCGATCGCTAGCTGTAAAATCCTTTGTATATCGTCTTGGCTATAAAAACGGTTGTTTTGAGTCTCAAAGTCCGTCATAGTGTCATCTCTTAGGTATTTTCTTAATCAAGATTGATCACCCGCTAGCTATAAGCTAGGTTGCATCGTTCCAGCTGTTGCACTACCCCTACACTAACAAATATTTAATGGAGTACGTGACATATTTCCCGCGCCGCACTCCGGGTTAGACTAGTTCGCGGTGCGAAACCCAAAAGCCCACAATAAAGGATCAAAATTCGAGTAAATGCAAAAAGTCCAGAAATGGTCGGCTCAAAAAAATAATCAGTTAGTGCTGATATTGCTAGTTGGGGGATTGCTGTTTCGCGCAATAATTGCTTTCTGTATGTACCCCACCTTTGATGAAGCTTATTACTACCTCTACAGTCTGCATCTAGACTGGAGCTATTTTGATCATCCAGTTTTTGTGGCTCTGACAACTGGTTTTGGCCCGTGGTTAACTGGAAATGTGTCCCAATTCACAATTCGCCTGGGAACGCTGATTTTATATACAGGCAGTTTGCTGCTATTGTATCTAACTAGCAATAGACTATTCTCTCCTAGAACAGCCTGCCTGACTTTAGCCATTGCCACCATCAGTCCGATTTTTCAAGTTGGCTTTGGCATCCTAAGTCTGCCTGATAGTCCACTGATGTTTTTTTGGTCAGCTAGTTTATATTGTGCCGTCAACGAATTTTTTCGGCAGCCAGGAAATCAAAAGCATGGCCTTTGGAAGAATGAGTCCGGCTCATCTAATTTATATGTCCCTAGTTACCGCTTGAGCTACCTTGGTATCCTGGTGGGATTAGCCTGCAATAGCAAATATCATGGGTTTGTTTTAGGACTGGGACTAATTGGTTTTTGTTTAACGAGTCCACCTCATCGTTGTGTTGTGCGTTCCCCTTGGGCGTGGCTAGGGTTAGGCTTATTTGTTATCACGATCTTCCCGATTTTGTTTTGGAATATGCAGCACGATTGGGTGTCTTTTCGTTTTCAATCAGAGCGAGCGATACCAAGGGGTGGCTACAATCTGCTGAGTGTAGCTGCTGTCTATTTAGCCGGAGTAGCTTATCTGTTCCCAACCATAGGATTGCCACTTTGGTGGGTGAGTTTACGACCATTGGTGTTAAGAACAATGCCACTTTTTTCTCACAAATCACTAACCTTTAAGGGAGATTTAGATGGGACTAAATTATTGAATTTATGGCTATCTCTGCCTTTAACTTTAGGGTTTACTCTCATCGGAGGATATCGGCAAATTTTGCCAGCTTGGTCGATGCCTGGATTTTGGACAGCAACTTTGTTATTAGGGCAACAGGCAACGCTCTGGGAGCAGCATCAGCGACGTTGGGTGCGGCGATGGCTCTTAGGTTCGGGAATTATGGTTGCTAGCATTTTACTTATTACTCTGCTGCAAGTGACAACAGGAATACTGCAAAAGCCTAGTCAATACGCTTTAATGGGAGGGTTCTTATCTCCCAAGGACGACCCTTCTACAGAACTAATTGATATTCAGCAAATGCGGCGTGGCTTTGCTTCTTCTCCTATCTTGAGTGCAGCCCTAGAGAACTCTAGTTTTATATTTACCAATCGCTATTATTTAGGTGGGCCAATTGCTATGTCCCTGAAACCTCTAGCGAACGTCCCGATTACTTGCTTTGACATTGGCAAGGATTTGCGTGGGTTTGCTTTTTGGTCAAAAGCGGATCAATGGTTAGGGGAAAACGCATTGTACATTACTACTGCCCCCTTTAAGAATAGAAAAGATTTAATGGCTAATTATCGAACTTACTTTAGTAGCTTGACTGAGATTGAAACAATACCAATTAGAAGAGGTGGGGTGGTAATCAATATTATTTATGTCTATCAGGCTAAAACACTTTTAAAGCCCTACCCCCGGTCTTACGGAATTTGACGGTTAATCTCATCGCACCCCATACTTTTAACTAGGCTGACGAAATGCGTAAATTTCTTTAATCACGGCTACCCAACCATCAGAGACAGATTCTAAAATGCGATCGCCTTTTTCTTTGGTAGCTGTGGTAGGATCACCAATTACACCACTTTTACTAATATCTTTTGTCACCCACGCCACAGGTAACTTACCTTCCCAACTCAGTAAGCTACCTTCTGGCTGTTCTGGCGGATACTCAGCCACAGCTTGATCTAACTTCACCTGATCTGGTAAAATCGCCAACATAATACTAGTTTCAGCATCCCCAGCGTGCATTCCTTGAGTTGCTTCTTTCGGTGTCAGCAATTCTTTAGTGATATGAGGCACACGCCAAGTAAAAAGCGGAAATACTGAAAAGTCACTATACTTAACGTGCAAATCCCGCGCCGCCATTTGCATAACTTGGGGTTGCCCCCCGTGGGAATTCATCAATACCAGCTTTCTAAATCCAGCACGGTAGATACTTTCTGCCACTTCCATAATTGTGGCTGTGAGTGTTTCTGTGCTGAGGGTAATCGTACCGGGAAAGTGCCAGTGTTCGTTAGATTTACCATAATATAAAGTCGGTAAAGCATAGGCGGGAATATTAGCATCCAACTTAGACAAAGCCTTGCCTAAAACTCCTACACTAATAGCAGCATCAACAATCAATGGTAGATGAGGCCCGTGCTGTTCAATTGCCCCCACTGGTTGGATGATGACTACATTTTCCTTATTTGGCATACCCTGAATCTCAGTCCAGGTGAGGTAGGGAAAAAACCGTTCTGGGGGAATAAAACTGTGCATTTTTATGGAAGGGAACAGGGAACAGGTGACAGGTGACAGGGGACAGGTGACAGAAAATAGGAAATAGGAAATAGAAAATAGAAAATAGGAAATAGGAAATAAGAAATAGGAAATAGGAATTGATACCTTTCACCTTTGCCATTTTACCTTTTTACTTCCCAATCCCCAATCCCCTATCACCTGTCCCCTATCACCTGTCCCCTATCACCTATCACCTGTCCCCTGTCCCCTGTCCCCTATCACCTGTCCCCTATCACCTATCACCTATCACCTGTCCCCTGTCCCCTGTCACCTGTCACCTATAACCTGTCCTCTAGCCCTTAACCCCTAATTCAGCGCATAATAACCAAATCTTAAACATTCACCAGGAGGATAATCAATGGTTGAAGATAATGGTTCAATTCGTACTTTATCCGTTGATATTGGCGGTAGTGGTGTGAAAGCGATGGTGTTGGATATCGCGGGAAACCCTCTGACAGAAAGGGCGCGTGTGGATACACCCCAACCTGCAACACCGGAGGTAGTGATCAATGCCATTATGGTATTAGCAGCTGCCCAAGGTGATTTTCATCGGGTTTCTGTAGGGTTTCCTGGTGTAGTGCGCTGTGGTGTAACTGAAACAGCCGTCAACTTACATTCATATTGGATTGGGTTTGACTTAGAAACAGCATTGTTACAACAACTAAATAAACCTGTGCGGGTGATTAACGATGCGGATATGCAAGGCTTTGGGGCAATTAAAGGTAAGGGTGTGGAATTGGTGATTACTTTAGGTACAGGCTTTGGTTCAGCTTTATTTGTGGATGGTAAATTAGTGCCGAACATGGAAATGGGACATCATCAGTTTCGGAAGGATGAAACTTACGAAGAACAGCTAGGAAGGGCGACGTTAGAGAAAGTTGGGCAAAAAAAATGGAATCGTCGTTTAGAAAAGGCGATCGCATCTTTGCAAAAGCTGTTTAATTATGATTATCTCTATATTGGTGGTGGTGAAGCGGTAAAAGTAAATTTTCAGCTACCTTTAAATGTCCGACTCATTCCTAATGTTAGTGGTTTATTAGGTGGTATTGCTTTGTGGCGGGAGTAGAGAGAGGTGACAGGTGACAGGTGACAGGTGACAGGTGACAGGTGACAGGTGACAGGTGACAGGTGACAGGTGACAGGTGACAGGTGACAAATGATTTGGCGGTCTTCCCTGCGGGACGCTACTCGTTCGCGTAGCGTCCCGCAGGGAACAATTAGTGGTGAGTAGCCTACGGCAAGCAAGCTACAAGTTCCCACTAATTGTCTTTAATTTTGAATTTTGTAGCTTGCTTCCCGATAGGGTATTTTGAATTTTGAATTGATTAGCCCCATACCCCATTCGCATTACTTCTTAATTAAAAAATACGCGTTAGCATATTCCGGTAGTTTACTGATAGATTGCCGGAATGATTGTTGATTGGGGAAAATACCTGCTAAATAATCTAGTTGGTACAGGTTGGGTAAAAATGCTCCGCCTGTATCTGCAATTACACCCATTTGTAGCTGTTTGCGTCCGCCTTGAGTATGTTCCATAACAACGACTCTGCCTAAACCAATATTTAAGACATCGCCAGCAAAAGTTACTCCTGGTTTAATAGAAATTTTGGCATCTATTTTATATCCATAACCTTTAATGGCATCAACTTGTCTAAAATACCAATAACGCTTTTGGGCTGTTGCCTTTAAACCTCGGATGTAAGACATTCCATTATTTCTATCAACGTTAAAAAATGCTTGAGAACCATCTATAAAATTAATCAGGATTGTTCCTTGCATCAAGGCCTCTTCTAAACCATTACGGGTTAAATAAGCTAAGGGTGCAACTTTGCCAAATTCTTTGCCCCCTGGCTCATAAATTCCTGATATAACATCTTGTTTGGTATATTTTGTGTAGAATTTATCTGTGACTGCATTATCTTTTAAACTGTAGATAGGTGTATTGTAGGTTGATGTTTTTTTACGTGTGCCTGGATGGGTAAATACAGCATATTTAGTAATCCGTAATTGCTTTTGTTTTGGGGCTTCTGGTTTATAGGCTGTCCATCGAATAACCCGAAAATTTTTATTGATAAAATCGGGATTTTGTAACCGTGTAGTGCGCTTATTAGCAATATCCTCCCTAAGAACTACAATCATGAAATCTAGAGTTTTTAGGATATCTGCTGTAGTAACTTTTTGCGTACTTAGCAATCCCGGTCTTAAAATATCTGGATCTGCTGCACCGTGTTCTTGAAAATATTTTCTCGTATTCACGAGTACACTTAATAAATCTGACTGATGAAATTTAACGTTAGTGGTTGGTAGTTTTGCTGCTGATAAAACTTGATTACCATTGACACTATATTTATATTTTCGCCATTCATCAACAATTGGATAACTGACAGATGTGTCCGCCAAATTTTGGTCAGACTTGGATATATTATATTGATTTACTTGCTCATCATTTCTCTGCAAAAAATTGACATTAACAGACGTAGATTGCAGAGAAGTCTGAGAAATGCGTGATGCACTAATAGGATTATTTAATTGTTGGTTTACAGATAAACTTTCAACATCCTGAGATTGTTTAGCTAGCTCTTGATTTTTGGTGTGATTATATAGATGACTACCAGTTAAACCTACCAGTAACAATGCAGCAATCCCTACTGTCACCCTGAGTTTTTGGCTGAATAGAATACTCATAATTTAAAAAATTTCGCAATCTATATTTCTGTCACGTATTAATAGCACATTTGACAGGGCATTAAACTTCTTCCAGTATTTGGGAGAAACTCAGCCTAACAGTGCATTATAACCTGCACTCCCATCCACTAAACTAAGGAGTAGGGAGTAGCACTTTTTCAAAATACAACACAAATACCCCTAATAAAACCTCCGCGCTCCTCTCCACCTCCGCGCCCCTCTGCGTTAAAAAATGAAATTAAAAATTATCACAGCATCTGAAAAAAAATCCTCCTAGGGATTCATGAAAAAATATCTGTATTTTTCCACAATCTCTAACACATATTATTGCTACTCTGTCAATGCGTAAGTTATATACGAATAGAATCAAATGCTACTGTTAACATTTACACATTGCAGTTTAATTATCCGTATTCAGAAAAACCATTAAACAAAATGTTAAGTATCCCCACCAATAAATCTTTACCTCGTGCGCCGCAATTGGTGACATCCCTACCAGGAAAGAAAGCTTTAGCTATTGTAGAACGCGATCGCACTGTAACTTCCCCTTCTTACACCCGCGACTATCCCCTAGTGGTGGCTCGTGGCGAGGGTTGTATGCTAGAAGACGTAGACGGCAATGTATTTCTAGATATGACCGCAGGTATTGCTGTCACCGCCACCGGTCACGCCCACCCAGAAGTAGTCAAGGAAATTCAGTCACAGGCGGCGCGGTTGTTGCATATGTCGGGGACGGATTTTTACTATGAACCAATGGTGGAACTCGCCGAACATTTAGCGATTCGCGCCCCCTTTCCCCACGGTGGGAGAGTATTTTTCACCAACTCCGGCGCAGAGTCTAACGAAGGAGCGATGAAACTAGCTCGATATTACACCAAGCGATCGCTTATCGTGGCCTTTTTAGGTGCATTTCATGGACGCACCTACGGCGCAATGTCTCTCACTGGTTCTAAAACAGTCCAACGCGCCCATTTCGGCCCCTTAGTTCCAGGGATAACTCATATTCCCTACGGGACTCACGCCAGTCTTGACCACCTAGAACAACAGTTATTTAACACCATCCTACCGCCCCATGAAATAGCCGCCATCATAGTAGAACCCATTCAAGGCGAAGGTGGTTACATAGTCCCTGAAGATGGATTTTTAGCCAGAATCCGGGATATCTGCAATCGCCACGGCATTTTAATGGTAGTCGATGAAGTGCAATCAGGCATGGGACGCACCGGACGCTTATTTGCCATTGAGCATTGGGGTGTAATGCCTGATATTATTACCACAGCCAAAGGTCTAGCCAGTGGTTTACCATTAGGTGCAATTCTCTCCCGTCCGGAATTAATGACCTGGCCGCCTGGTTCTCACGCCACCACCTTTGGCGGAAACCCCGTAGCTTGTGTAGCAGCTATTACGACGTTGCGACTATTAGATAGTGGGTTGATGAGTAACGCTACCCAAATGGGCGAACTGCTAAAAGCTGGACTGACCAAACTGCATGAAAAATTTCCTAGAATGTCCCGACCGAGGGGGATAGGCTTGATGGTAGCAGTCGATTTATTCGATGCAGATGGAAATTATGATATCAGATTGCGCGATCGCATTATTCAATCCGCCTTCTTACATGGTCTGCTATTACTAGGTTGTGGTAAAGCCGCCATACGTTTATGTCCACCCCTAGTCATCGAACCCGACCAAATTCAAACCGCCTTGGATATTCTCGCTGAGATTTTGCATTTGGAAAGGGAATAGGGAATAGGGAATGGGGACTGGGAATAAAAAATTTTAATGCCCATTATGAATTATGAATTACGAATTACGAATTACGAATTACGAATTAAATAGTCATCTCTGGGAATCACTTTGGCAAGAATATAAAGCCAGAGTTAATTATGCCCAAACTTATGAACAAATGATTACTGCGGCGGGTGGAACAGTCGCCAATGACCATATCGCCTTTCGGTCTTTGCGGATGATAGTTGATAGTTCTCAAGGTCAAGTTAACTTAGGAATAAACTATCTAGGACAAATCGCTGAAGCCTTGGGTTACGAACCAGTTGGGGAATATACTTTTCATCAAACTCACCTTTATGCTCGTTACTATCACCATCCACAACAAGTAGAATTTGATTTACCCAAGCTGTTTATTAGTGAGTTAATTGTAGATGAATTACCTGATAATATTGCCCAGCTAATTTATCAAACAGTCTGTACAATTCAACCTCAATTGACTTTTCCCTGCCTACAAAGAGAGGGTGATAATAAAAGTATTACTCAACAACTCCAAACAGCTTTCACTCGCCCTTGGCAAATTCCCCTACGTTCTACAATAGAAGTAGTAAATCAAGTTACTCAATATGGTGCTTGGGTGCTGTTACATGGTTACGCTGTCAATCATTTTACTGGCTACGTGAACCGCCAAAATACGCCAGCATACCCAGATATAGATACTACTGCGAGTGGTTTGGCTAGTTTGGGTGTACCGATGAAAGCAGAAATTGAGGGTGATGTCACCTGTGGTTTACGTCAAACCGCCACCGCAGCAGTGAAGGAAATGGTAACAGTCATTGATGATATTAGCGGTGAAGAAATGCAAATTCCTTGGACTTATGCCTATTATGAAATTGCCCAACGTTATTTAGTAGAAGTAGCACCAGGTAAGCAAGAACTTTTTGAGGCTTTCTTAGGGAAAAACGCCCAGCAATTGTTTGAAATGACGCGACGTTAATAAACGAAAAGATGCTAGAGATCAAATCTACCGTAAAAGAAATATTACCTGGAGGTAGTGACCCGCAGTATTTCGATTGGCATGAAGCTTGGTATCCTGTCCACTACCTAGAAGATTTAGATAAATCAAAACCAACTGCTTTTACTCTATTGGGTCGAGATATCGTCATTTGGTGGGACAAGCAATCTCATTCCTGGCAAGTATTTGCAGACCAGTGTCCCCATCGTCTCGCACGACTTTCTGAAGGCAGAATTAATGAAGAAGGACTGTTAGAGTGTCCTTATCACGGTTGGTCTTTTTCCAGCGATGGTAATTGTCAACGCATTCCCCAGCAGCCGCAAGTCGGACAGGCGGAGACTTCCCAACGCGCTTGCGTGGCATCATTGCCTAGCACTGAACGGCAGGGTATGTTATTTGTGTATGCTGGCAACCCAGAAAACGCTACTAAAACTAAAATTCCCGTCATTGAACCATTAGAAACATCACCTGATGGGTGGGTTGTCATCAATACCTTTAGAGATGTACCTTACGATGCACTCACACTGCTAGAGAATATACTTGACCCCAGTCATGTAGCCTTCACCCATCACAGCACAGTAGGAAATAGAAAAAACGCCGCACCTTTAGAACTGGAGGTGGCGAAATCTGACAAACACGGTTTTAAAGGCATTTGGAAGCAAGGAGTAAAACCTGGACAAACAGGAGAATTATCCACAACCTTTGTTGCACCGGCTTTAACGTGGCATGATATCAACGCGGAACGCGGTAGAATTCTGACTGTTGTCTACGCTACACCCATCCGCAAAGGTGAATGTCGTTTATTCGCTCGTTTTCCCTTTAAGTTTCCTTCTAAACTGCCGGGTATATTTATTAAGTTGAGGCCGCGCTGGTACTATCACCTGGGGCAAAATGGCGTTTTAGAAGATGACCAAATTTTTCTCCACTATCAAGAACGCTATCTAGAAGCGAAAGGCGGTAGTCCGAATTTTTCTAAAGCCTTCTATCTACCGACAAAAGCAGATAGTTTTGTGTTTGAATTGCACCAGTGGGTGAATAATTACAACGCTGAACCGTTTCCTGGGGAAGCTTTTCCACCGCCTATTCCTCAAGAATATTTACTAGAGAGGTATTATTCTCATACAGAAAAGTGTGCCAGTTGTAGAACTGCGTTGGCGAGGATTGAGCAATTAAGGTTATTGAGTGGCGTAATAGCTGCTGTTTCTTTAGCCAGTACCCCAATACTGTCAGTATTTTTGGATGTTACATCAGTTCCGGCTATTGTGCTGGGGACGGTAACGCCGATTATCTTCGGTGCAGCATGGCTGGGATTAACCAAACTCCGCAAGCAGTTCTATGAGGGAAGAAACATACCGCCACGTAATTTGGAGGGCTAAACAGACAAAGCCTACCTCTCATTCAATGAGATATGCGTTATCCAGAAACCATGTAGAGACGTAGCATTACTACGCCTCTACATTATTTTTCACTAGATGTTTATTGCTTATTTCCTTTTAAGGATGGAGGTTTCCTCATCTCAAATAGCAGTACAACAAGCCAAAAGTAAAAAGCAAGAGTGC
>NZ_JAYGGZ010000008.1:0-24734 GCF_034931465.1 Anabaena sp. UHCC 0399
CAGGGTTAGCGCGTCTCAAACCCTGCTTCTAATACAGCGACTTCTTAATGCGTTGACAAAGCTTTCTGAATCGGATTCAATTAATACTTATGTACTATCAAATAGCGATGGTCTCCGACCGACCGGAGGTCATCAGCTTCGCTGGTGCTGAAAGCAATCGCTCTGTGACAGTTGCGTAAGTCCTGTTAAAATCAAGCCTGATCCAAAAGACAGTCAGTTAAATGCAACTTTGGGCAGGAAAAATTGCTAGAGTGAACACAGTTAGCCTTGATGTCTAATCGCCAAAACCTATATATCTCATGGATTTTGCTAATCTTGCATCCCAGTTAAATGCCGGGACGATTTTACCAGAGGGAATTGTCATTATCACCCTCATGGCGGTTTTGATTGTTGATTTGATTTTAGGGCGCACATCCTCACGCTGGATTGGATATCTAGCGATCGCAGGTTTACTAGCTGCGATTGCCGCCCTATGTTTTAAATGGGATGCTATCAATCCCATCGCCTTTAGCGGTAGTTTTAATGGTGACGACCTCAGTATTGTCTTTCGCGGTATCATTGCCTTGTCTGCCGTTGTGACTATACTGATGTCAATTCGCTACATTGAGCAGAGTGGCACTGCATTAGCCGAATTCATCGCGATTTTATTGACCGCTACTCTAGGAGGGATGTTTCTCTCTGGGGCTAGTGAGTTGGTGATGATTTTCATCTCACTAGAAACACTGAGTATATCCTCTTATTTACTCACGGGTTATACCAAGCGTGACCCCCGTTCTAATGAAGCGGCTCTGAAATACTTGTTGATTGGGGCTTCCAGTACAGCAGTATTCTTGTACGGTGTATCATTACTGTATGGTCTATCTGGTGGACAAACAGAATTAGGTGCGATCGCTAATGGTATTGCTCAAGCGAATGTTGGTCAATCCTTGGGTTTGGTGATTGCCCTAGTATTTGTGATTGCAGGTATTGGTTTCAAAATCTCTGCTGCACCCTTCCACCAATGGACACCAGACGTTTATGAAGGCGCACCTACCCCAGTTATCGCCTTTTTGTCTGTTGGTTCTAAAGCAGCCGGATTTGCCCTAGCTATCCGCTTGTTGACCACAGCTTTCCCCCTTGTCGCCGAGGAGTGGAGGTTTGTCTTCACAGCCCTGGCTGTTCTCAGCATGATTTTGGGTAACGTCGTCGCCCTTGCCCAAACCAGCATGAAACGGATGTTGGCTTATTCATCCATCGCCCAAGCTGGGTTTGTGATGATTGGCTTAATTGCTGGGACTGACGCAGGCTACGCCAGCATGATTTTTTACCTGCTGGTTTACCTGTTCATGAACCTGTGTGGTTTTACCTGCGTGATTCTGTTCTCCCTACGGACAGGAACAGACCAAATCACCGAATACTCTGGGTTATATCAAAAAGACCCCCTACTAACCTTGGCTTTAAGCCTATCCCTGCTTTCTTTAGGTGGGATTCCGCCTCTAGCTGGGTTTTTCGGGAAGATTTACCTCTTCTGGGCAGGTTGGCAAGCGGGTCTTTACTGGCTAGTTCTACTAGGTCTAGTTACCAGTGTTGTTTCTATCTACTACTACATTCGTGTAGTTAAGATGATGGTGGTTAAAGAACCCCAAGAAATGTCTGACGTAGTGAAAAATTACCCCGAAATACGTTGGAATTTACCTGGATTTAGACCTTTACAAGTAGGGTTAATAGTGACTTTAATCGCTACTACCCTCGCCGGGATTTTGTCAAATCCTCTATTTACTTTGGCAAATAATTCTGTTACTCATACTGCTATTTTGCAAACAGCAGCAGTTGTCAGTAACCAGGTAAGTATAATACCTGATGAGAAACCAGAAGGGTTGTAAATTCTACCTTTTGTTATCTAAATGGCTAATAGTTGAAAAACTATTAGCCATGTTTTATATTTGTAACTAATATTAATTTGAACAAGAAATTCTGTTCGCCTAGCTTATACCTTTGTGTAGAGCAATTTACCAAAATGAGCTGCTCACTTATTGAAATTGTTATAAACTAATAGGAAGCTGTATGGCAAATTTTGCTCCTTCTCCGGGAGTTGAGTAACAGTTAAGTTTGCCATTATGTTTTTTAACTATAATTTGATAACTGATAGATAATCCTAAACCTGTCCCTTTACCCACAGGTTTAGTTGTAAAAAAAGGATCAAATAGCTTTGATTGATTTTTTTCACTAATTCCTACTCCATTATCAGCAATTGTTATTTCTATCCAATTAATATCAATTAATTTAGTTTGAATTGTAATTGTTGGTGCTTCCTGAACCATATCTTCTAAATCCTCTAGTGCATCAATTGCATTAGTGATAATATTCATGAATACTTGGTTGAGTTGGTCAGGGCAACAGGTTATTTTTGGTAGTTGAACATCGTAATTTTTGATCAATTGGATTGTTAGAGACTGATGCCTAATTTGTAATCGATGTGACAACAACATTAAAGTGCTATCAATACCTTCATGAATATCAACTTTTTTAATATTCGCTTCATCCAATCTTGAAAAATTACGTAGTGAGTTGACTATTTTCTTAATCCGCTCTGCTCCTACCTTCATAGAATGAAAAATTTTATTCAGGTCTTGAATGAGGAAATTTAAATCTATTGTCTCTATAGTTTTTTCTACTTCTAAAGGAGGGTTGGGAAGATATTTTTGATAAACTTCTACTAATTTTAATAAATTGCTAGTGTATTGTTGAGTGTGATAAAGGTTGCCTAAAATAAAACTTACAGGATTATTAATTTCATGGGCGATACCAGCAACCACTTGACCTAAACTTGACATTTTTTCAGCTTGTATCAGTTGAGTTTGAGTAAGTTGTAGTTCTTTAAGTGTTTCTTGTAAAGCGTTTGTACGTTCTTCTACTCTATGTTCTAATTCTTCATTAGCTTTTGCCAGGGCAAATTCTACTTGTTGACGGTGTTGGATTTCATGCCTTAACTCATCTATTTTTTTATTTAATAGTATAAAATTACTGTTAGCCATAACTTTATTTTCTAAGCGGAGAAGAATTAGAGCCGGAGATTCAGGCGACCACGGTTGAATAACTGCTCCCTGACTACGGCATATTAATTTTTCTCCATTGCGCTGGCGCAAAGTTAAAGTACCAATAACCATTGCTCTACTCGTTGAACAAGCTTTTAGGTACTCTTTTAACTCATGTGGAGATTCCGTAACAAAATCAATCAGCTTTTTTGCCTGTAAGTCACGACAACGCAACCCCAGCATATCTGCTACTAGTTGGTTAGTAGCTAGCAGATGACCTTCGTTATTTACCAAAAGTAGAGGTTCTGGTAGCACTTTGGCTAGTTGGAGAAATTGTTCAGGCATCATAAATTTACTTCAGAGTATATACAAGCACTCACCCATCTTTGGATATTGGACTAGTGCCAGAAAATCTCAGATACTATCTGTACTTTTGAAATATTCTCGACCTTCTGCGTCTTCTGACTCATCTGTTGGCTTGAGGTAAACCGTAACTCTACATCCATTAGCACCGGACGCTATGGTTTCTTGAAGTTCTACCTTGGCATAGCCTAAATTATCAGCCGCTATCGTCCCAAAAACGTTAGAGGTCATCATGCACATAGCTGGACGATTCAACACTTTTTCTGCAAAGGGACAGGTTCTGTTACCAAAAACAATTTTTTCATCACTCTGTTCGATGATATAAAAATCACCCTGAATCCGTTTTTTTAAATCAACTAAGACATCAGCAATTTGCTCACGAGTAAGTTGGGGTACTTCTAAGGCTGATTTATATTCTTGGTTGATTTGTCCACCCATGCGTTGACCGATTACACTGATAAACCCAGAAGCATCTTCTAAACCAACTACATCCTGTAAAGTCCCAGATAATTCACGAATCAAGGTACGTAAGAAAATGTCTCACTCCAAATGAATATTCGCAGTATTTATGGTTGATTGAAGGATTTTGTTCATAAAATTATCTATAACTAGGTTAAAACTCTAAACGTAGAATTCCCCGAAGTTTATCTAAAATCTCTACACCAGAGATAATTAATTTAATTTAAGTTAAGTTAATAATAAAAACTAATTTAATCATGTTAGTAAATAGGAATAGCGATCGCAAACTCTGTACCCTCTCCTAATACAGATTCTACTTCCAGAGTACCACCGTGTTTCTGCACAATAATTTGGTGAGCGATTGATAATCCTAAACCCGTACCTTTGCCTACAGGTTTAGTAGTAAATGAATGTTCAAAAATTTTAGCTTTCACATCTTCCGATATCCCTAAAGCATTATCTTTAATCCGAATCAATACATAATTATTATGGTGGTCTAAAGATGTTTGAATAATAATCTGATTATTTTTTGTTTGAATTTCTGCAAAACTCAAATCAGAGTTAGACTCTTCTAAAGCATCAATTGCATTAGCGAAAATATTCATAAACACTTGATTTAATTGTCCAGGGAAACAATCTATTATCGGAATATCTCCAAATTTTTTGATTACCTGAATTTCTGGACGGTTCTGATTAGCTTTTAAACGATGCTTAAGGATAAATAGAGTGCTATTAATACCTTCATGAATATTAAAAGGTAATTTAAATTCTGTATCAGCCCGCGCAAAAATCCGCAAACTAGAACTAAGATTACTAATGCGATCAGTACCTTCTTTCATGGACATAATGAGCTTGGGTAGATCCTCACACACATACTCCAAATCCATGACTTTAATCTGGTTTTTGATTTCTTTGAGTGGGTCAGGATAGCACTGCTGATAGAGGTCTATGAGATATAATAAGCCATGAATATATTCGATAGCAGGGGTGATGTTCCCTATAATGAAACAGACAGGATTGTTAATTTCGTGAGCTACATCTGCAACTAATCCACCCAAAACAGACATTTTATCTTGCATTGTCTGAAGGTTTATTAATGTCTGTTCTAGTTCTAGAGTCCTTTGTTGTAACTGTGTTTGTGATTCTTGCAATTCATTAATTACTTTTTTGAGTAATGATTCCTTTTTTCTATTAGTTTCCTCTAACTGCATTCGGTCTATGGCGGCACGGTCTAATTTTTTTTGTAGTATCCTATTAGCTTTTTCAAGCTTTTGAATTTTCTCTTCGCAATTCATAATTTCCGTGAATGTTTACTTAGTTCCTAAAATTAAAGTAACGAATGTTTCATTATGAAATTGCGATTTACCAGCAGATTTTATAGGGGCAATCTCGCCATTAGAATAAAAACCACAGGCAGGTAAAAACTGATTAACATAATTTTTGGTATTGAGGTACTCTTGTTGGGTTTGCATACCCAAGATTTGCCGCCTAGCTACACAGGAAAAAAATAGTACGCCTGCTGGTTCTGTGCCTGGATAATTATTGATAGCATTCATAAATGATGCGTGAGAAGCTACCAAAATATCTTGATGTCCAGCTTCAGAAATTTGAATGGTTGCTTGCTCAGGAATATCTGCAAAGAAGGTAATGCTACCTGTGGTTTCATCATAAGCAATCGGCGCTCTAAGATAAAAACTCACTCCATCTTCTTCCAAAATTGCTAGAGGATATTCCATTGAAGGTGGTAGTGTACCTAAATAATGCCGATAGAAGTCTAAAGCTGGGTTATCATCAATTTCATAGACTATATTTTTTTCTACTTTAGTGACTTTGCTAGTTTTACCGATGGGAAACCAACCACTAGCTACACCGTGGGAAAATAGAACGTTACCAGAAAACAATAAAACTGGAACAGAATCGCTGAGGACTTGTGTTTGAAAAAATTGATAGGTATTTTGATATTTTGACTGATCAGCTGCTAAACCACCAAATATGGGAAATGTTTCTCCCAAAGCTAGTTTTAAACCATTTAATATTGATACACCACTAGTTGTCAGACTCTCTGGATGGGTCAAGCATAGTTGAGGAACTGCGGTAGTTTTAGCTTTTGCCTGTTCTACAGCTTCCTTGGTCGCCGCAATCGGATCGTGAGAAACTTTCAGTCCAACACCTGCACAAATTTCTATTTCATCTGAGCAAAACAACATTAAGGCAATTGAGTCTTGCTGAAACTCTAAGACTGAAGAAATCTCTCCATCCGTAGTTCCACCAATTAACTCAATTCCTGGAAAAGCCTGATGAATTTGTTGCAGGATGAGAATATGGTCAAAGTCAATAGCACTAAACAGAATACCCGCTTGAGGAATATTTCCAGTTAAGGAAGTGTTGCATTGCTGAATTAGTTCCTCCACTGCTGCTAAGGAGTCTGGGTCATTGCTATGGCCAACTACTATCTTTAACATCAATTTAACTCTTTAGTGAATCAACCTCTCTAGCCATATAGTTCCCAAATCTGTATAAAAAATTTACTGTTGAGCAAAGCGGAGTATTTACACTCCCAAAATTTCTTGGTAGATTTTGAGATATTTAGAAGCTATTCAGTAGGAATAGTAATGGTAAATTCAGAACCTTTCCCGATAATGGAATTTACATTTAAACTCCCCTGATGTTTCTGCACGATAATTTGCTGGGCAATTGATAATCCTAAACCCGTACCTTTACCTACAGCTTTTGTAGTGAATAAATGATCAAATATTTTTTTCTGAATTTCATCAGACATACCTAAACCATTATCTTTAATTTTAATTACTACGAAATTTTTATTAGTATTGAGTATAGTTTGAATAATAATTTGATGAGAATTTTCTTGAATCTCATCTATGCTACGTCCAGTATTTGATTCTTCTATAGCGTCAATGGCATTCGCTAATAGATTCATAAATACCTGATTTAATTGTCCAGGAAAGCACTCGATTAAGGGTAAGTCACCATAATTTTTAATAATTTCAATAGGAGGACAATTTTCAGAACCTTTGAGGCGATGTTTGAGAATTAAAAGCGTACTATCAATACCTTCATGAATATTGCACTTAACTTTATTTTCTGTATCAGCCCTAGAAAAAATTCTTAAACTACTACTAATATCTCGAATGCGCTGAATCCCTTCTCTCATTGCGGAAATCATGTTAGGTAAGTCAGAACTAATATATTCCAAATCCATTGCTGTGATTTCGTTTTGAATTTGTGCTATGGGTTCAGGATAATGATGTTGATAAAGGTTAATGAGGTTAATCATGTTTTGAAAATATATGAAAGCATGACCTAAATTGCCATAAATACAGCTAACAGGATTGTTAATTTCATGAGCTATACCTGTAACTAACTGCCCAAGCACAGACATTTTTTCTTGTTTTACAAGCTGGACTTGAAATTCTTGTAATTCTCGTAATGCGTTATCAAGTTTAGCAGTACGCTCTGCTACTCTTTGCTCTAAATTTTTCGTTAGATTTCTAAGTTGTAGATGTGTTTTAATGCGAGCTAATACCTCTTCTTTTTGGAAAGGTTTTGTGATGTAATCAACTGCGCCCAAATTTAAACCATTGACTTTGCTGTCTGTATCTGTAATTCCAGTCATAAAAATAACTGGAATATCTTGGGTAACTGGATTAGCTTTTAAATATTTGCAGGTTTCAAATCCATCCATCTTTGGCATCATCACATCTAATAAAATTAAATCTGGCAATTGAAATTGTATCTTCTGGATTGCCTGTTCACCATTAATGGCTGTAGCTACTGTGAAGCCTGCTGCCATCAGTTCTGCTGAGATAATTTCTAAATTGGTGATAGTATCATCTACAACTAAAATTAAGTTATTTTCTGTTGATTTATCAAGCATTTTTATGGTAATTTTATTGTATAGTTATCCATTGGTTTAACAATATAAGTTAAATACTAGAAAATAGAAATAATCGTATTTTTATTATGCGAATATTGACAATTGGTTTCTATTTTGAGAATCAGAAAATGACTTTACTCTTTCTCCCATTATCTAGAAATATTTTTATTGTTCATTGTATACCCAGTTAATAATGAATATTTAGGGACAATAAATTATCTCTATTTCAAGAATATACAAGATTATAGTTCCCATAAAATTAGTGATTACAACAGTTCTAGTAATAAAGAATAAATACTTATGATATCTTCATACTGGCTTGCTGAATAGGAATAGTAATCAAAAATTGCGCTCCCTCTCCCATAGATGATTTTACTTCTAAAGTACCTCTATGTTTTTCTACTATAATTTCATGAACGATTGCTAATCCAAAGCCTGTCCCTTTTCCTAATGGCTTAGTAGTGAAAAATTGGTCAAACATTTTTTCTTGAACTTCTTGAGAAATTCCTATACCATTATCACTAATTGTAATAGATATAGATGTTTGATCATCTGTAATGGCTGTACAAATCTCAATTTTGGGTGTATCAGATATTTTGCCAATTAATGATTCTTCTATAGCATCAATAGCGTTAGCAAGAAGATTCATAAATACTTGGTTTAGTTGACCTCCATAGCACTCTACTAAAGGTAATTCACCATAATTTTTAACTATATTAATTTCTGCACTTGTTGATGTAGATTTAATTCGATTACTTAATATAATTAATGTGCTATCAATACCTTCATGGATGTTAAATAATTGAAATTGTGTATCATCTAAGCGCGAGAATAAACGGAGCGATCGCACAATTTTTTCAACCCGTTCAGTCCCTATTCTCATGGAAGATAATAGCTGGGGTAGGTCTTGTTTAATAAAATCTAGATCAATCTCATTGATATAAGTTTGAATCGCTGGAATTGAATTTTTGGTATGTTTTTCGTATAAATTTAATAATTCTAATAGGTCTGCAATATAATTTTGAGCATGAATTAAATTACCGGAAATAAAATTGATTGGATTATTAATTTCATGAGCAATCCCTGATATTAGCTGTCCCAAGGTAGACATTTTTTCTTCTTGTGCTAATTTTAGTTGAGTGCGGCGTAATTCCAAATGAATATTAATTCTCGCTAATACTTCCTCATATTCAATGGGTTTAGTAATATAATCTACCGCTCCCAGTTTTAATCCCTTTACTTTGTCAATTAAGTCAGAACGAGCCGTCATAAAAATTACTGGGATATTTTTAGTTATCGGATTTTCCTTGAGTTGATAGCAAGTTTCAAAACCATCCATTTCTGGCATCATTACATCTAATAAAATCAAATTAGGTAATGTTTCTTCCGCTTTTTTTAAGGCACTTTTGCCACTTTTAGCAACAGAAACTTTAAATCCTGCTTGATTGAGAATTACAAATAAAACTTTGATATTTGTAGGTATATCATCTACAATTAAAATTGAGTTTTTAAGAGAATCGCTCATCTAAATGTTCCTCTAAAAGTATCCAGATATCATCTTTATTTATGCCCGAATTAATTTTTTGGAAATAATTAACAATCTAAATAAGGCTGAATCATTTTGACAATTACCTCATCGTCAAACTCTTCTAGTAATTGTAAAACTTGCCTAGAAAATTGGTTATATTTTTCATCTAATTTTTGAATGCGGCTTATTTCTTCTTGAATATCAACAATATAACCAGCTTTAGAAGCTTGATATAATTTTATCAATTCTACTGAAGGGGGAAAGATTATTTTCCTATTATCCTCATGAGCTTCCTGATTATATCCAATCATATTTTCCTTCACTATGGATAAATCTGATATTATTCCAATATTAACCACTGGTAAGTCTAAGTCAAACCAAAATTTACTCCCATGATTATAAATACTCTCAACCTTTATTTCACCACCCATCATTTCTACAATTTGGTAACTGATAGCTAGTCCTAAACCTGTACCTTCTGATTTTTTTAAAGTATTTCCTACCTGCTCAAAAGGCAAAAATATTGTTTCTAGTTGTTCATTCGTCATTCCAATACCTGTATCTATAATTTGGAATCTAATTGTAGATACAGGTAATTGCTGATTTATTTTATAATTATCAATTACTTCCACCAAAAAAGTTACTGTGCCATGTTGTGTAAACTTAATAGCGTTTCCTAAAAGGTTAATTAGAACTTGACGTAGGCGTTTCTCGTCAGTTTGAATGGTAGTTGGTAAATGATGATCTACTTGATAAATAAAGTCGATAAATTTTTGCTCTGCTTTAACTCGGCAGATATCAAAAACTCCTAATAAAAATTTTTTGAAATCAAAAGATTCGGGATAAAGATCCATTTTTTTTGATTCAATTTTAGCAATATCTAAAATATCATTAATTAAATTCAATAGATGAAATCCACAATCATAAATAATATTAACCCCCTCCATTTGTTCATCACTGATATTTGGATCAAATTGGAGAATTTGTGCATAGCCAAGAATACCATTCAATGGTGTACGAAGTTCATGGCTGATATTAGCTAAAAATTCACTTTTGGCATGGTTAGCAGCATCAGCGACTTCTTTAGCTGCTGTAATTTCTGCTGTTCTTTGGGCAACGCGTTGTTCTAACTCTTGATTAGTGATTTCTAAAAATGTAAAAGATTGGCGTAGTTGATCTGCCATTTGATTAAAAGATTGAGCAAGAATACTCAGTTCATGAATGCTAAAAATCGCTACTGTTTGCTCAAGTTCTCCAGATGCGATGGCGTTCCGTCCACTGTAGGCGATCGCACTACTAGCTTTAGTTAACTTTAAAATAGGATTGGTTATCCAACGAGAAGTGTATATACCCAGTGCAGTAGCTAGAATTAACGCCCCTAAACACAACAAAATAGTTGTACGAGTATTGGTACTAATTTGCGCCATAAACTCACTTTCAGGGACAACTACCACCACCACCCAATCTAAACCCAATGGGTTATGCCAAGGAGTAATTTGCACAAAATGATTTTTATCTTGTATTTTTATTACAGCTTGTTGAGTGGATTTAATATTTATAATTTTTCCGAAATTATGCTGTAAATATTTTGTTGTACTTTGAATTAAAGTATTTTTACTATTTAATCCTGATAGTCTTTGTGCTTTACCATTTACTACCTTAAATGGTAAGTCATCTGCCGAAGTAGCTACTATTAATCCAGAGCGTTCTAAGATAAATATTTTACCGGTTTTACCGATTTTTAAATCTGCTAAAAAATTACTAATTTGTGACAATATCAAATCAACACTAAGCACACCAGTAAATTTATGCTGCTTCTGATTCAGAGGATAACTAGAAGATATTGACAGAATTTCTGGTTTATCTTCCCATTGATATATTTGACTCCATACAGGTCTATTTACCTTAACTGCATCTTTATACCAAGCTTCTAACCGAGGATTATAATCTTTAATTGCTATTAATTGTCGCCGATTTACTTGACTATCAGTTGTATAAACATAAAGTTTACCAATTCCCTTGTTTTGGGAAACTTCATTAATTAATAGCTGACCATTATCTAATCGTTCAACGCCAATAAATTCACCTTTGGAATTAGCAAAACTAATATAACCGACATTAAATACTTGCATCTGTTTTGCAAAATAACGGCCTGTAGCTTGGAAATCGCTTAAATTCAGCATTCCCATTTCTACCGCATCTAAATTAATTTTATTAAGCTGATCAGGCGTTGTGAGGTAAGTATCTAGGTGCTGATCAACTACTAGATTTACCTGAATCATCAGTTGATTAGCAAGTTCATTTACTGCCTTTTGTCCATTTCTAAAAGAGAGATATCCCACAAGTCCTACTGTGGCGAAAATTTGCATAATAAAAGGGACAATTAAGATGAAGCGTAGAGGCAACTTTTGAGAACGTTGAACACCAAGATGCGTCATTGTTGTTAATTCTGCATAGCTGGGAAATCTGAGTATAAATCTCTGGCATTATTTTTCCCATTATCCTAGGATCAATATCATGAGATACATTGCTAAGTTGGGGTAGCTCTTCGCAGGCATTACTCTACTAGTTTATTTAGCTAGATTGAGTATATATTAAGATAATAAGCAGTTGGTAATGTTATATCTGCTTGATCGCCACTTGAACTCACCTACATACAAAATAAGTCCGCTTAGGCGGACTATAATAAATATATATTTACCTCATTTTTTTGACACTCTCACCGTCACACCCAAAGTTTGATGGAAGATCATTACTTGATTGGGTTTGTCTAGTATTGAGTTATCTCTTGCTACTTGATTTTCTGTTTAATAAAAGTTACTACCTGAGTTAACTGTTTTTTCAAGCCATCAATCTCTGCTTGCATTTTGGCAATTTTCTCATTCAGTAGTTGAATTTCAGCCGCAGAAGTAGCTTCAGCATTTGCAACTGTCGCAGTTTTGGGAACACTAACGGTTGCTACAGAACCATTTGTGACAGTAGCAGTAGTTGCTGTCACATTTTTTGCGCTGGTTACTGCTACTGGCAAAGGTTCTGGGCGTGGTAGTTTAGCCTTAGTCATTGCTGACTTAATAGCACCAATTAACTGCTTTTGGTCAAAAGGCTTACCCAAAAATTCAAAATACTCAAAAGGTTCGGTCATTTTCTCTGTGACCTCTTCCTTTCGACCAGACATAATGACTAAAGGAATCTTTCTTAAATCAGGGTGAGCTTGAACTTGCTGGAAAACCTCCCAACCACTCATTTTGGGTAGTAAAAAATCCAACATAATCAAGCTGAGTTTCTCTTGACGGATGAAATTTAGTCCTTCCAAACCGTCTTTTGCTTCCAATACCTCAAAATTGCCAGGAGGTAGCATTTCTTTTACTTTTACCCTGACAACGGTAGTGTCATCGATAACTAGAATTTTGTTACTTGCCACGACTGATTGCTCTAAAAGAATATTTAAGTTTCAATAACGGCTACGCCGATTGACTGTGAGAATGCTCCCACTATACTCAACATTGTTATTGATTAGGGGATAGTATATTTCGGTATAAATCTCGTTGCAGCTCGTGTTTTACCAAACCTCTACTTGCGTAGGGGAAATTTTGTGTCATCGTAAAATTTGAGGCTTGATCCTCAAAGCCTTCAAATTCCTGACTCTCTACTCCCTACTCCCCTATTTTGAATTGATTATGACTTCCTCTCAATCAGCCGAAATCAGAGCAGAAATTGCAGCTATGCCTAGCTGGTTACGCCGTTCTATTGGCAAAGCCAGTGAACTCTCCACAGTACAACGCATTATTAAGCAACGCCAAATTCATACTATTTGTGAAGAAGGGCGTTGTCCCAATCGAGGGGAATGCTACGCGCAAAAAACAGCTACGTTTTTATTAATGGGGCCAACTTGCACCCGTGCTTGTGCTTTTTGTCAAGTAGATAAAGGTCATGCACCCATGCCTATTGATCCTGAAGAAGCGCAAAAGGTAGCAGAGTCTGTACAGCTTTTAGGATTGCGTTATGTAGTGCTAACTTCTGTAGCCCGCGATGACTTGCCAGATCAAGGTGCAAGTCACTTTGTCAGCACAATGACAGCTATTCGCCAACTTAATCCAGATACGCAAATTGAAGTTTTGACACCCGATTTTTGGGGTGGTGTAGGTGCAGGCGAAGTAGCTCAACGCCAGCGTCTAGACATGATTGTGCAAGCCCAGCCAGCTTGTTTTAACCACAACATTGAGACAGTGCGACGGTTAACAGGGCCAGTCCGCCGGGGTGCTAAGTACGATCGCTCTTTGCGGGTATTGGCTATAGTTAAAGAACTCGATTCTACTATTCCCACCAAATCAGGGTTAATGCTAGGACATGGTGAGACTGTGGAGGAAGTGATCACAGCGATGAGAGACTTAAGAGTAGTAGGGTGCGATCGCATAACTATTGGTCAGTATATGCGCCCCTCTTTAGAACATCTACCAGTCCAAAAATACTGGACACCAGAGGAATTTGAGCAACTCGGTAAACTAGCCCAGGATATGGGATTTAGCCATGTACGTTCTGCCCCTCTGGTTCGCAGTTCCTATCATGCAGGGGAGTAGGAAATAGGGGACAGGGGACAATTAGAGTTCTTCAATGCCCCATGCCCCAAACTAAAAGTCATAATTATTTTTTAAGGGTATCGCAACCTTTATTGACCAACTAATGCTGGCTCTAGGATTGATGCTGCTGAAATTTGGGTATATAGTTCACTCAAATTATCCGCCACACCACCCCAACTAAACTTAGATTCAATGTGTTTTCTAGCGGCTAGACCTAATTCATTTCGCCATATTGGATTCATCAGAATTCGGTCAATCGCAACTGAAAAAGCGGCTACATCTTTTGGTGGTACTAATAAACCAGTTTTTTCTGTAACTACTGTAAATTGAAGACCACCAACATCACTGGCGATAACTGGTGTACCACTGGACATCGATTCAATTGCTACTAGTCCAAATGGTTCGTAATGGCTGGGAACGACACATACATCGGCCGCCGCGTAGTAAGTCGGTAAAATTTCTTGACCAAGACGGCCGGGAAGAGTTGTAAAGTCACTCATGCCTAATTCTTGCACAATGCTTTCAATGCGATCGCGCTCTCTACCATCGCTAGCACCTGGGGTACTACCACCACCAATAATGAGTTTGAGTTTGCCAGAGTTGCGTAACTGAGACTCGTTAACTGCACGGACTAAGGTTTCTATACCTTTGCGAGAATCAAAACGCCCTACATACAATACGACTTTTGCGTCTTGTGTAATTCCTAATTTTGCTCTAGCAGATGCTCTGTCTATCGAGCCAAATTGCTGGATATCTGTACCACAAGGAATAACGTCAATATAACCTTTTGTGGAAACTAGCGATCGCATATGTTGCTGTTCTTGAGGGCTAGTAGCAACTATTCTTTCTGCTGTTTCCAAAACTTGTTTTTCTACTGCTAAACGTTTAGTCGCAATTAAAGGAATCGTATCTACACTTTTATATTTGACTGCTCCTAAAGAGTGGTATGTGTGAACTTGCTTACTACCTTGGAGAGCTTTTAATTGCATCCCTACCCAACTAGAAAGCCAATAGTTTGTGTGTACAACTGGATATTTAATGTGAGTTTCTAGTTGAAATTGTAGTAATTGTTGGACAAATTCTGGTAAATATTTAAAACCATGATCTCGTGGGACAAATTCCACCGGCCCGGCCGTTAAGCGAATTGTTCGACAGAGTGGAGTATGTTGAACAATTGTCTCTTGTTCAGGACTGACTCTGCGGCTAAACATATCAACTTGCCATCCCAATTCAGCTAGGGATTTACCTACTTCACGCACATAAACATTTTGCCCGCCGGCTTCCTCTTTGCCAATTTCAATCGCTGGATCTCCGTGGACAGAAATTAAAGCTATACGCTTTTCAGTGGTAGAGTTCATAGTTTGTGTGTTGCTGATGTGAATAAAGTTGTGGGCTATTTCGAGATTACTTACAGTGCATTTACTTGAAATTATGTAGGAACATTGAGTAATCTTTATTTTAATTTAATATGTCAAATCTTTTTGTCTATCTATTGCCAGGATGATACTTTTCTTTTCTACCTTTATTGTTATATTTAAATTGTTTATACCTAATTAGCTATACGGAAATCTCATACTTGTGATAGATGAAGCTCTATTTATTTACCGATAAATATGCAGATATAAACTTCTTATAAATATTAATAAATCAGCTTTTTACTTAAAACACTGTTTTGATCTCAATAGATGTACTATTTTTAGTAATTATTATTAAATCTTACTACCGTATTTTTACTTATTTTTTAGCCTAAATTATTCAGAATCAATCAAATAAATCCCTAAATATGCTAAGTTATCAGGGTTAATACTGAATAATAGTTTTACTTAAAATAGTGTCTGATATTACTAATATCAAAATAACTTTTTGTAGCTTATAATACAGATTTTTTAAAATTTTCTTAGCTACATTTTTTGTGTTCAATTTCAAAAAGGGTATAGGGGTGTAAGAGACTTTTAAATTCATTTGAATTTTGAATGATTTCTTGAGAGCCTCCCACTAGTGCAGTTACTTACTAGCAAAAAATGAAAGAAACTCAACCTCTTTCCTATCCCTTGTCATCGTTCGGCTAAAGCGACTCGACTGAGTTTCCCTGCGGGACGCCATGCGAACGCGGAACGTCTTATAGTGTTCTATCCGTTAGAGACAGAGGCTACGCCGACGTATAGCGTTCCGCAGGGAATCTGTCTTTTCCCTGTCATCTGTATATATGAGATTAAATTCAAAACGGGAAACCCCTCCAGCCTTAATTCAACACCTGATAAGACTGAAGGGGTTATTAATCACAAATTGGACTTCTTTTTGAGAAAGAAAGTACCAAAAAGCTGTAATGAGATTGGATTCCAGTCGAGGAGTTGTTCCTTGCCCTCACTCTGGTGATGATGACTCTGGAAGATTCAGAAAAGTTTGATGAGTTAACTAAACTAAGTACGATGGGCTGCGCCCAACCATAGGTCATCGCAATTTTTGGTAGAACGAGCTATGCAGGTAATTAGTCTAGACAAATTAAGCCAATCAACACATTTTATCCTACAACAGCGATCGCACTCACAATCGTAGCTATAATCAACCCACAGTTGAGCGATGACGGAAACGTTAGCGATTAAAAATTAAAAATCAAAAAAATCTGACTTTTAATTTTTAATCATTCACTCCTTTCACCTAGTTTGTGGTTTGAGCAGCCAGCATTTGCTTGAGCTTTTCTAATTCAGAAGCCCAACGTGGATCGGGACGAACTGCATCTGAATCAGATGTAGTTGTACTGGTTTCACGTCCACCACCACCGCGACGAGACTTTTTAGCACCTTTATCACGGCGACTACCTTCTTTGTTGGCTCTAGGAGTGGGGGTAGCACTAGCAGCTGGTGTTGGTGCTGCTTGTTCTTCTCCTTCCTCACCTTTTGTCCGAGGTAAAGCCTTCTCTAACTTGATGGGTGTTTCTTTGAACATCTGACCGTTATACTTTTCTATAATTTGGTCAGCTTGTTCATCATTATTGACTGTTAGAAAACCAAAACCCCGGCATTTGCCAGTTTTACGGTCTTTGATTAACTTAGTAGTGACAGCATCGCCTTCTGCTGCAAAAACTGCTTGCAGTTCTTGACGATCTATTTCTTCTTTTGGCAAATTGCCTATATATAGGCGAACGGACATGAACTATACCTCCAGAGTTGAATGAACATGGCAAGGCAAGAAAACAATTGCTTGGCATTGGCTTTTAAATGCTATTGACCAAGACTGCCATAAACCAATTTTTTTACTCCAAACTGTCAATCTATACAATACAGTTTTTTGTTGGGATCAAGCTTATTGAATCCAAAAGCGCATACAACGCTCTGTTAGTACCACCTTAATTCTAAAAGTTGTAAATTTGTTTTTAACTGTCTCTTGCCTTCAGCATTTTTTTTTGTTTCAATGCCTTCGCCCGCAGAATTAAATACCATCCCTTACATTACCACGGTATTTTCTACGTAGCTAGTTCAGCATATACTTTTTTTGCAATAGAGTTACTGTATCGTAGCATAAAATACATATTTTCTCAAGAACGAATATTGAATAGTAGGAAACAAAAACCAGCCATTGGCTGGTTGGTTCCCTGCTGTGTTGGGAGGATAAACATCAATAGATTGGCGCAGGCAGCTAACGGTAGTTACCAAGCTGGAACGCTAAGTTATTTCAGTTATCAATGATTTTGTAAACAAATGTAACACTCCAAAAGAAAATTTGCAATATTTATTTACATTTGATGATTGGGCATTGGTCAACCCCTACCCTGCGGGACACTTTGTGAATAATGTATAATCTTTGAGATGTTTCGCTTCGCTCAACATGACAACTTCAGCATTTATGCAAGAGGTCTAGTGAAACAAATCCAAAATTCGTTGACTTTTGCGTAGCAGGGTTAGCCGGTGAGAAAAATATAAGCCCCCCAAGCCTGGGCTACAACCGCTATAACTGTAGACCAGATGGGATGAGGACTATTGAGGGTTTTACCATTTTGAGTTTGCAGGGTTTGGATATCTACCCAGGGTGTTGCACCTCGACGAAACCAGCCTGTAACTATCACTTGCCGACCAATTAATTCTTGATGATAAATTGGTTGTCCTAACCAGGAAACATGGTGTAGTTTCACTAAACCTGTGCTGGACTGTAAGATTAAGTCCTGTGCTAAAGCATTACTAATGCCGGGACGACCTAATAACTTACCAACAAAACGCACCTTGACGCTATCGATGGGGATGCTGGAGGGGTTGGCTAACAGGTAAGGTAACTGTTCATCAGTGTGGACGCTATTAGCTTTAATGTCTGGAAAAAAGGAGTTCATCCTAATTACCATACCAATGCTAAAGCAGATTAGTAGGCAACCGATCACGAATGACCAATCTTCGTAAATCCACTTGAGATTTAAAAACTTGAGTGCGAAAGCAGTTTGCCAAGATGACCAAATCAAACCCGCAAACAAAAAACCTAGGGGAATCCCTAGGAATGGCGCAATTTGCAACAAGAAAGATTGACGGGTAACGGTCAATGCTTGCTGACTGAGTGATTGCTGGCTAGCTAGATGTAATTCGGGGTCTATATGCCAGTACCGTGCTATTTGACATAGACGTTCGATGCGATCGCCTATTAACGGATGCGTGTTATTCAGAGTCAACCAACGCCGATAGGGGTTTGTATTATCCCACATCAACATTGATTCAAAGTTGAGATGACCGGCAATGCTACCCAAAGTAATACTTTGTTGATAACTAACTGGCAATAATATATTTAAGCTTTCTAACTGCCAACTAGTGGATTCTGTTTTTTGGATATCAGCAGCAATGCCAATGTTAATTTTGAGTAAGGCTCGAATCAAACCATTGGGATTACCGGTGATTTCGGCGGCGAGGCGATCGCTATGATAAGGGCGCAAACGCGAATATAGCAATGCTGTCCCAGTCAGCACACACCATAAACCATAGATGAGACTAGAGACGATACTAAATGGCCAATGCCATACACCCTTAGCTGATGTATTCCCCCAGACAGCAACTTGCTGGTAGAGTTTGTAAATTGGTAGCGTCAGCAACAGCATTAAAGACATGAGAACAAAATCTTTGTAAGTGATTTGTCCTAGTTGCGTTGCATAGATGGTAGCAATTTCATCATCAGCTAATTGATCTAACAGACCTTGACTAACTACAATTCGCGCATTTCTGGGTAAATTGCCATAAGTGAGAGCTATGGGTGCAGATGTTGGTAAAATTCGTAGTTGGGGGGATGGCCAGTGACGCTGTTGGCAGTAGCGATGCAATACACGGGGCGTTTCTCGACTATGGTTGTGTAGAATATCTTTTGATAACTCACGCTGACCGTAAAACTCTCCTAAAAACCAATCTAATAACCAAGGCGAGAGGGCGATCGCTACGAACAAAACACTAATTAAGACTGGGGTAGGATCACGATAGAGCAACTGCAATGGCTCTAAATAAGGCAGTTTAACTAAAGTCCAGTTGATTGTACCCGTTGTAAACTTAAACAGTTCTCGCAACACCCAAAACAGTGCCATGAATGTGCCTGCTGCTAGGAGTCGCAAGGGTATTAAACTTGGTTTTTGTAAAGGTTGCCAGACTTTGGCGCGTTTTGCTTGTCGCCAATAAATGCCAAATTCTTTAGTTTTGGCGTAACCTGTCGTGTCGATTAATGGGTTAGCGGCTAAATTTTGTCTGTCAATAAATGTATTTTGAAAACCCACAGAAGGCAAAGCAGATGAATAGCTAGATTTGGCTTGGGTTTGCTGCTTTGATGCCTGATTAACCTGGGTATTGTCTGGTTTTTTGCGCTTTGTTTTGCTTTTTGTGAGGTGTACAAGAGCCGTTTTTGCCCATTCTTTCACCTTGGGGTTTTGACTGTCAGTCAGGGACTGACACAGAGCGATCGCCTTGCGGACTTCACCACAGCGTGCATAGGCCATCACTAACCCTACCCTAGCTTGCAGACTAGCAGTTTCATTGCCCTGATGACTTGCTAAAGGTTCTAGTTGAGCGATCGCTGCTTGATAATTTCCTTGTTTGAGGGCAACTAAACCAGCCTCCAAAGACGATTTAGCGTGTGAAGGCATAGAAATTTTGACACTCCATCTGTGTGATTTGCTCCACGGTTATAGCAAAGCGCGAATCAACAGATGCCGTGTACATCAACCCAGTGTTTCTATCAGAAGGCAGAAGGCTAATATTTCTAATACTCAGCACTCAGAACTCAGCACTCAGAACTCAGCACTCAGCACTCACTTACTCTTCTACTGCTTTTTGACTAGAAAACACTGGGGCGATCGCGCTGAGTTTCAACTCTGGATGATCTCCCTGTAACTGTTGACAGTTCCATTCATTGCGGAACAGTAAAACTGGGCGACCCATGCTGTCTTTGACTGTGGTGGTGTTGAATATACGTCCCACCTTATTCAAAGCTTCCCAGCCACCTTCTACCCAACGAGCGACGCTGTAGGGTAGTAGTTCCAGCAGGGTTTCTACACCATACTCGTTTTGTAAGCGAAACTGCACCACCTCGAACTGTAACTGCCCCACGGCTGCCATAATGGGGTCACGTTTAGCTTCATCATTTGAATACATGATTTGTACTGCACCCTCTTCTCGCAATTCGGAGATGCCCTTTTGGAATTGCTTAAACTTCGAGGGGTTGGGATTACGAAGAGACGCAAAAAGTTCTGGTGAAAAATACGGAATTCCTTCATATTCCAGCTTTTGCCCCGTATAAATTGTATCGCCGATCGCAAAAACACCTGGATTATTTAAACCGATTACATCACCTGGATAAGCCGTATCAATGGATTCGCGTTCTTGAGCAAAGAGTTTTTGCGGTCTTGATAACCTGACAACTTTGCCAGTGCGAGCATGATTCACTGTCATATCTTTTTCAAACTTACCAGTGCAGACCCGGATAAAAGCAACGCGATCGCGATGTTTCGGGTCCATGTTGGCTTGCAGTTTGAAAACGAACCCTGAAAATTCTGGATAAGTGGGGGGTACTTCGCCGAGACTACTTGTATGGACACCTGGTTTAAGCGCGTAGTCGAGGAAGTTCTTTAGAAATAACTCTACCCCAAAGTTTGTCATTGCGCTACCAAAGAAAACTGGGGTCATTTTTCCTTGATGGATCAAATCTAAATCTAGCTCTGGCCCTACCCCTTCTAAAAGTTCTAAATCATTTTTGAGTTGGTAGTACAAATCCTGTTCCAGTAGTTCCTCAACTTTGGGGTCGCCCAAGTCTACAGTAGTATCACGGGCTTCTTTACTGCCGTGTGCGCTGCGTTCAAATAGGTGAATTTGTTGCTGATGTCTGTCAAAAACACCTTTAAAGCGATCGCCCATCCCAATCGGCCAGTTGACTGCATAAGTTTGCAAACCCAACTCTTGCTCAATTTCATCCAACAGTTCCAGTGGTTCTCTACCCGGACGATCCAACTTGTTAATAAATGTAAAGATTGGTAAACCTCGCAGTTTACAAACCTCAAATAATTTCCGTGTTTGAGGTTCAAGACCTTTAGCCACATCAATTAACATCACAGCATTATCAGCCGCCGCCAGAGTCCGATAAGTATCTTCACTGAAATCTTGGTGTCCCGGCGTATCAAGTAAATTAATTTGGCAGTCTTTGTATTCAAACTGCAATACTGTAGAGGTAATAGAAATACCCCGTTGTTGCTCCATTGCCATCCAGTCTGAAGTTGCCTTACGTTGCGCCCGACGAGCCTTAACAGCACCCGCCTCGTGAATTGCGCCCCCGTACAGTAGTAGCTTTTCCGTCAGAGTAGTTTTACCAGCATCCGGGTGAGAGATAATCGCAAAATTACGGCGAAGTTCAACTGCTTGACTAAGTTCCGTCTGAAGTTCAGTTGACATAATATTTTATTGAGTTCCTTGTTACGTTACTTAACTTAATTTTTTCTACTTTAGCGAGTCCCTTCATCTTAAAACAACGAAGCTCATCACCAATAATGCAAAATTTAAAAGTATTCATGCAACCGTAACATTCCAATTACCGACACAAACTCACAAAAAACTCTCAGCGCACCTTTGCGATTACCTCCGCGCCACTTTGCGTTTTAATTTACACTTAAACAACCGCAGGACAAACTTTTAATAAAAATTATCATAAAACTTCCCAAAAAATTGAGAATTTATAAATAGTAAAATTGAACGTTAATTCATAATTTTCAACGACTTTAATTCATTAACAAGACAAATTCAGAGACTTGTTTACCTTCATACTGGAAACAGACATCTACCACATTAGATTTTAGATACTCAATCCAAAATCTAAAATTCTTCTGCCTCCTGCCTCCTGTAGAATACAAAATTGCCCCACAGCTTGATCAGGAGTAGGGCAAAGGACAGTTAAGCACTGTCTGTAGTCTGTCTGACAATAACAGAGTTTTGTCCGACTTTTGTGACGGTTTATCTTGTGTCCATTATATTCCTACTTTTCCACAGAAATTTATGTTTCCCACCCATCGCCCCCGCCGCCTGCGTACCCATCCCCAACTGCGCCGGATGGTACGAGAAACCGTAATCACCACAAATGATTTAATCTACCCCTTATTTGCTGTACCAGGCGAGAGCATTGCCAAAGAAGTCAAATCAATGCCTGGAGTGTACCAACTTTCCGTAGATAAAATTGTCGAAGAAGCCAAAGAAGTTTATGACCTAGGAATTCCCGCCATCATTTTATTTGGTATTCCTGCCGACAAAGACATAGATGCAACAGGTGCTTGGCATGATTGCGGCATTGTCCAGAAAGCAGCCACAGCAGTAAAATCAGCAGTACCGGATTTGATTGTCATTGCCGACACTTGTTTGTGTGAATACACCAGTCATGGACACTGCGGTTATTTGCAAGTTGGTGACTTGACAGGAAGAGTTCTCAACGACCCCACTTTAGAGCTACTGAAAAAGACAGCCGTTTCCCAAGCTCAAGCCGGTGCTGACATTATCGCCCCTTCCGGAATGATGGATGGCTTTGTCCAAGCAATTCGTGTTGCTTTAGATGAAGCAGGATTCCAAGACACCCCCATTTTGTCCTATGCTGCTAAGTATGCTTCGGCTTACTATGGGCCATTTAGAGATGCAGCCGATTCGACACCCCAATTTGGCGACAGAAGAACCTACCAAATGGACCCGAGTAACGCGCGGGAAGCCATTAAAGAAATTGAGCTAGACATTGCCGAAGGTGCGGATATGCTCATGGTCAAGCCAGCTTTAGCATACATGGATATCATCTGGCGCGTGAAGGAAGCCTGTAACTTACCTGTGGCTGCTTACAATGTTTCTGGTGAATATTCAATGGTAAAAGCTGCGGCTTTGAATGGCTGGATTGATGAACAGCGTGTAGTCATGGAAACCTTAACCAGTTTCAAACGTGCCGGCGCAGACTTGATATTAACCTACCACGCCAAAGATGCAGCTAGATGGTTGCGGTAAGTTACGATTTTCCGCTTGTGAGAGACGTTGTAATACAGCGTCTCTTAGTACAATTCGTAATTCGTAATTCGTAATTCGTAATTAAGTAGAACAGGGTAAATGATTAAAGGTTTGTAGTGAGAACTTTAGTTCTCTCTGCCAGACGCTCCGCGAACAAAAAAGGACTAAAGTCCTTACTACGAACTCAGTCCTAGTATTTTTGCATTATTTAACATATGGGACTCATATTTGATTTTTAGTTATTGTCTAACTTCCTTAACTATTTGGCTAATTTCTTCCATTGTGGGTTGATTAGGATCAGATTCTAAAGTTTCTAATTCTTTGAGAAAATCATCTAAATTTACATTTGATTGAGTAATTTTTTCTAAAACAATAGAATTGCCTTGAATAATTATTCGGTATTCATCACCAGGTTGCAGTTGAGATTGAATCTCTGGTGGTAAAGTTATTTGTTTTTCGTCAGTCACTCTAATAATTGGATGTGTCTGCATAATTTTTACTAGAGAAATGATATTTGATTTGTAAACATATACTTAGAAAGCTTTAGAAGGTGTGTTAATAAGAGCGTGTTTGAAAAGTGGTTTGCTATGATTTTAGACACTTGTTGATCCCCCCTAACCCCCCTTAAAAAGGGGGGAACAAGAATCAAAGTCCCCCTTTTTAAGGGGGATTTAGGGGGATCTGAAATGTTTTGCTACACCAATAGAGACTTTTCAAACATCCTCTAACACACCCTACTAAAAGAGATATTAAATATCCAACTATATGAAATATTTTTTTATTCTTACTTGAATTTTATCACTTTTTAAGTTGTTTCTAGCCCCAACACCAACTATGTAGATTTGAGCAAGTTTAGTTCACCGGAATAACCCTCCTCAATTCCCCTGCTCCCCTGCTCCCTTGCCCCCTGCCTCTGTCACTCCCCAAAAAATCCGTTACCAAAACTGCAACCACGGATGAGTTCGCTAGTGATACCCAGTAGAATCAACATTAAAGTTTCAGCAATATCACTGGCGACAATTAAATATTTTACCAACAGAGGGAATTAATATCGGCAGGATAGGGCTGTAACTAATCACTGATTGAGGCTGTGAGGCTGAAGAATGGAGAGGAGTGTAAAGTCTCAAGGGTTATGTTGGTGCTGGCTAGCTAAAATCACCCGCCACAGTTTAATATTCCTGCTGAGTGCTGTTTTGCTATCGGAGTCAGTGGGGGCAACCGAGAGAAATCAAAGGTTGCAGATAGCACAGCAACCAGAAAACACACAACAAAATGCAACTCGCGCTGCTGCGGAAAGACTGTCACAAGAGGGGTTACAACTTTTTCAACAAGGGACAGCAGAATCACTGCGACAGGCGAGGGATAAATGGTTGGAAGCCTTAAAACTTTGGCAGCAAATTGATAATAAAACTTGGCAAGCCACCA
>NZ_JAYGGZ010000008.1:25117-70339 GCF_034931465.1 Anabaena sp. UHCC 0399
CCCATACTCCAGGCAGTGGGGGACAGGAGTGGGGAAGCCAATACCCTTTTAAACTTAGCTTACTTAGAACGCAACAGAGGCAACCTGGAACAAGCCCGCACACATATTGAAGCCGCTATCGACATCATTGAAGATTTACGCACCAAAATCATTGACCAAAAACTGCGTACTTCCTACTTTGCCTCAGTGCAGAACTACTATAAATTCTACACCGACCTGCTGATGCAACTGCACAAAAAAGACCCCTCCCAGGGCTACGACGCATTAGCACTGAACATCAGTGAGCGTTCCCGCACTAGGGGTTTAGTAGAACTATTAACCCAAGCTAACGTCGATATTCGTAAAAATGTTGACCCCAAAGTCATTGCAGAAGAACGCCGTTTAAACTTGCTACTTGATGGCAGAGAACAACAACTATCACAACTAGTCAGTCAAAAACAACCACCAACCCAACTAGTAACAGCCACTAAAGAACAAATTGCACGCTTACTCAAACAACAGCAAGATTTAAAAAATCAAATCCGCACTACTAACCCGGAATATGCTGCGCTGAAATATCCCGAACCGCTTACCTTACCTCAAATTCAACAACAGTTAGATAAGGACACCGTATTATTGCAATATTCCTTGGATAAAGACCGCAGCTATCTATGGTTAGTCACCTCTAACTCTCTCAATACTTACGAACTCCCAGGAAATGAACTCCTAGAAAAAGCGGCGAGAAATTTACACCAACAATTAACACGTCCACTTGTTGCTGGTGCAACTCCAGAAGAACAAGCCCAATCTTTTGCTGATACAACTAAAGCCGCAAAGGAACTGAGTCAAATTATCCTTGCGCCTGTGGCTGGGAAGTTGGGAAGAAAACGTTTAGTGGTGGTGGCTGATGGTGTTTTGCATAAGATTCCATTTGCGGTGTTGGCTGACCTAACCCCCCAACCCCCTTCCCTGCAAGGGAAGGGGGAGCAGGAGAAGGAGCAGGAGAAAAATAAACTCCCCTCTCCGCTTCGGGGAGGGGTTGGGGGAGGGGTCAATTACCAACCTTTGTTAGTTAACCATGAAATTATTACTCTACCCTCAGTTACTAGCCTCGCCACCCACAGACAACAACTCAAAGGACGTAAACCCGCACCGAAAACCCTCGCGGTTATGGCTGACCCCGTATTCAATGCTGATGATACACGCGTCACTGGTAAAGCACCGCAAACTTCTGCATCTCTCGACCTAGAACTAGAACGTTCAGCCCTGAAAAGGTCGTTGAATAATCTTAATCGTAGTGGCTTAGATAGACTTCCCGGTACGCGCCAAGAAGCTGACGCGGTGTTGAAAATGGTGTCACCTCAAGAAAGTCTGCAAGCCTTTGACTTTGATGCTAACTACAACTTCGTGACTAGCCAACAACTAAGTCAATATCGCCTGTTGTTATTTGCCACTCATGGTATTTTCGATGACACTAACCCGGAATTATCAGGTATTGTGACATCTCTGGTAGATAAAGATGGTAAAGCGCAAAAAGGTTTCTTACGCCTCAACGATATTTTTAACCTCGACCTCCCCGCCGAGTTAATTGTCTTGAGTGCTTGCGAAAGCGGTCTAGGTAAGGAAGTCCAAGGGGAGGGCTTAATAGGGTTGACAAGGGGACTAATGTATGCAGGTTCAGCCCGGATTGTCGTGTCTTTGTGGAAGGTGAATGATCAAGCCACATCTTTATTAATGCAGGAATTATACACCCAAATCTTGAGGGAAGGGAAAACCCCTGCCGTAGCTCTGAGGGAGGCGCAATTGAAATTATGGCAACAGAAACAATGGCAAAACCCCCGTTTTTGGTCAGCTTTTACCATCCAGGGAACGTGGGACTGAAGAGGCAGGGGGCAGGGGGCAGGGGGCAGGGGGCAGGGGGCAGGGGGCAGGTGCGTTACGGCTTACGCCTAACACACCCTACTTCTCAGAGCTGCGTCTCTGCGCCTCTGCGTGAAACATAAAGAATCTCATAGCATCACTGATTAATTTGTAATTAAGGAGTTTGAACAATGACTAAAAAGCCTTTCTACAAGAAACCTTTGACCGTAATTTTAACTTGCTTCCTCGCAGGAATTTTGAGTTTTATAACTTTAGGCGGTTGGGTATCTGTCCAAGCAAAAGAAACAAAAGCACCAGAATTTATTAAACTCGAAGATGCAGGTAAATTAAATCTATTAAGTAATAGTAAGCCTTTCAAACCTGCTAATCTGCAACAATCTGAAAAACCCTATCCACCAGACAGAGCAATTATTGGTTGGGATGACCGTATTCCTATGATTAGTAGAGAATATCCTTGGTCAACGATTGGGCGAGTGCAGGGAACAACTACTGATTTTAAAAATTATCATTGCACAGGAACTTTAATCAGTGAAAATCTGGTTTTAACAAATGCTCATTGTGTGATTGACCCTTCAACCAATCAATTAAGTCGAGAAATCCGGTTTTTTCCTAATCTAATTAATGGTGTTGTTTCTAATAGAAGAGATATCGCTGTGGTTGAGCGTGTCATTTATGGTACTGATTTTACTGGGGATGAAATTACTAATCAAATCAATGATTGGGCAGTGATGGTAATTGATAAGCCTTTGGGTCGTAAGTATGGTTATTTAGGTTGGCAATCTCTTTCTACTGCCAGTTTCTTGAAAAATCA
Organism: Anabaena sp. UHCC 0399; assembly: GCF_034931465.1. NCBI lineage: Bacteria > Bacillati > Cyanobacteriota > Cyanophyceae > Nostocales > Nostocaceae > Anabaena > Anabaena sp. UHCC 0399. Next base: position 27,789 of record NZ_JAYGGZ010000008.1, read on the forward strand.
AGATAAACTCTTTTTTGTCGGTTATTCTGGTGACTTTCCTGATACTAGCAAAAAAGGTTATGAGTTCCTGTCTGCTGGTCGTGGTTGGACTGCTTCATATCAACCTGGATGCGGTATTGTTCAGGAGAAGCAGGGCGTATTATTCCATAATTGTGATACTACTGGGGGTTCTTCGGGTGGTGCGCTGATTGGTTTGATTGGTGGTGAGCCTTATATTGTGGCGTTGAATAATGCGGAAATGACAGATTCACGCACAAGGCGGGGGATTATTAATCTGGCGGTGAGGGTTGATTTCTTGGATAGGTTGTTTGCGAGAAATTAATTATTGGTAAAGGTTAAGTGAAGGTGAAACCCAACATACAGAGATTTGTTGGGTTTCCTTGCGTCAACCCAACCTTGTATATTGAGAGAAGTAGTAGGTTTTGTATGAGGTGTTACAGAAATTAGTGACTGAGTTTGTCAAAGAGTGGCGCGATCGCCTATAAAATAAACATAGATAATATATTTAGTCTTTTGAATTTCATAATTGACAAATAATGTCAATTAATTTAACAAAAAACTTTAATTTCTGCAAAGGGAGCATGAGATATGGATATGCAAGTCCTGAGAGAGCGTGCTGGTATCAGTCGCGCGGAAGTTGCCTTCAGGCTTGCAATCAGTGAAACTAGCGTTCGCAATTGGGAAGCTGGGCGGACTGAGCCAACGATGACCCCGAAAAAATACTTGGAAGCGTTACGTATATTTAAATGTACACCGGAAGAATTGGCGATCGCTAGCCAAAAGTCAATTAATCAACGACACAAGCGTAAACCAGGAAGGCCCAGACGCTTTCCAGAAGATCAGGTAACACAGGTAACTGATTCGCCAGTTTGCAGCTGATAGCCTGCTAATTCAAAGTCTATCTAAAAGTAGATAACTCTGGCTCAATTTCACAGTAGATAATTGCTGGATGATAACTTTTTCTGACTGATCTCTAACTAGTGCGATCGCTCACCATATTGGTCGCGGTAGCGCGATAAGATTCTAAAACAATAGTTGTAAAAAAAGGTCTAAATGGCAGAAACACTATTTTTCAACGCTTTGCGGGAAGCCATTGATGAAGAAATGGCGCGTGATTCCAGCGTATTTGTTCTTGGTGAAGACGTAGGACACTATGGCGGTTCTTACAAAGTTACCAAAGACCTACACCAAAAGTATGGTGACTTGAGAGTTTTAGATACTCCCATCGCCGAAAACAGCTTTACTGGTATAGCAGTAGGCGCAGCAATGACTGGGTTACGTCCGATAATTGAAGGCATGAACATGGGCTTTTTGCTCCTAGCCTTTAATCAAATCTCTAACAACGCTGGGATGTTGCGTTACACTTCCGGCGGTAACTTTAAGATTCCAATGGTGATTCGTGGCCCAGGTGGTGTAGGTAGACAACTAGGTGCAGAACACTCCCAACGTCTGGAAGCTTATTTTCAAGCCGTCCCAGGATTGAAGATTGTCACCTGTTCTACCCCTTACAACGCCAAAGGACTACTAAAAGCTGCTATCCGCGACGATAATCCAGTATTGTTCTTTGAACACGTTTTACTTTACAACTTAAAAGAAAATCTACCAGACGAAGAATACGTACTTCCCTTAGATAAAGCAGAGGTTGTCCGTAAAGGTAAAGATGTCACAATTTTAACTTACTCACGGATGCGTCATCATGTGATGCAAGCTGTAAAACCTTTAGAAAAACAAGGTTACGACCCAGAAGTAATTGATTTAATATCACTCAAACCATTAGATTTTGATACCATTGGTGCATCAATACGGAAAACCCATCGCGTCATTGTGGTAGAAGAATGTATGCGAACGGGCGGTATTGGCGCGGAATTAGTTGCGTCCATTAACGATCGCCTATTTGATGAATTGGATGCCCCAGTGCTAAGATTATCCTCCCAAGACATCCCTACCCCTTACAACGGCGCGCTGGAACGCCTGACGATTATTCAGCCAGAGCAAATTGTGGAAGCCGTGCAGAAAATGGTAGCAATGCGAGTCTAGGGAATAGGGACTGGGGACTGGGGAAAAGAAAGCAGGGGAAGCAGGGGGAGCAGGGGGAGCAAGGGGAGAAAAATACAATGCTTACTCGCTACTCCCTTACTCCTCACTCCTCACTCCTCACTCCTTACTCCTCACTCCTCACTCAGCACTCAGCACTCAGCACTCAGCACTCAGCACTCAGCACTCATAACTGATGCAAAGAGCGTTATTATAGCGTTTGTCAGTTGCGAGTTATGGTATGCAGAGACAGCGATCGCTTTTAGCGTTGATATTCGTTTTAGTCATAGCCGCCGTTGCGGCCATTGCGTTGATTCCTGTCCCCTTGGGGTTAGACTTACGCGGGGGTTCACAGCTTACTATCCAGGTGAAACCCTCAGCTGAAATCAAGCAAATCACTGAACGTGAATTAGATGGGGTGAAAAAAGTTGTTGAAGGTCGGATTAATGGTTTGGGTGTTTCCGAACCAGTTATCCAAACTGTAGGTACAGATAAAATCCTGGTTCAGTTACCAGGAGTAAACGACCCAGAACAAGCGGAAAGAGTTTTGGGTGGTACAGCACAGTTAGAATTTCGCCAACAAAAACCCACTACAGAAACTCAATTATTTGCTTTTCAAGCATCACGCGCCGAACTAAAAGTCAAGCAAGAAGAATTAAGAAAAAGTAACGATCAAGACGCAATTAATAAAAATTTAGAAGATTTACAGAAAAATAATCAAGCGATCGCCGAATTATTTGAGAGTACCAATCCTCCCCTTGATGGGAAGCATCTTCAAGATGCCTATGGTGAACCTACTCAACAAGGTAATAACTGGAATGTGGCTATTCGCTTCGACCCAACAGGTGGTGAACTATTTGCCAATCTAACCAAAAATCTGGCAGGTACAGGACGCAGCATCGGTATTTTTCTAGATAATGAACTGATCAGTTCTCCCGTTGTCGGGGTAGAATTTGCAGCTACTGGGATTACTGGTGGCGCGGCTGTAATTACAGGTAGATTTACCGCCCAAGAAGCCAATGATTTAGGCGTACAATTACGCGGTGGTGCTTTACCTGTACCAGTGGAAATTGCCGAAATTCGCACAGTTGGGGCAACCTTGGGTAAAGACAGTATCACCAGCAGCATCTATGCTGGGATTGGTGGTCTAATTTTAGTATTAATATTTATGGTGGTGTACTACAGACTACCAGGATTAATTGCGGATTTATCCTTAATTGTCTATGCCATTTTGACTTGGGCTACATTCTCTCTATTAGGTGTAACCCTCACGCTACCAGGAATCGCTGGATTTATTCTCAGTATCGGTATGGCAGTAGACGCAAACGTGCTAATTTTTGAACGCACACGGGAAGAATTAAGGACTGGTAAATCACTGTATCGTTCTGTAGAGTCAGGCTTTTACCGTGCTTTTTCCAGTATCTTAGATGGCAACGTCACAACAGTAATTGCCTGTGCAGCACTATTTTGGCTGGGTGCTGGTTTAGTCAAGGGCTTTGCTGTAACTCTAGCTTTGGGTGTAGTAGTCAGTATGTTCACAGCTATTACCTGTAGTCGCAGCTTAATGTTTGTTGCCATTTCCATTCCCGCACTGCGTAAACCAGAACTATTTTGTCCAAACCTGCCAGCATCAGGGGTATCTAACAAGGCAGAGGTAGCTCAATGAAACTCAGTATTAACAAATCGCGATCGCTCTGGTGGACTATTTCTTCTGCTATCACCTTAGCTGGTATTATCTCAATGGTGATTTCCTGGCAAAACCCCAACATTCGCGCACCCCTACGTCCGAGTTTGGATTTTGTCGGTGGCACAAGATTACAATTTGAACGAGATTGTACCAAACCAGGGAACTGTGACCAGCCATTAGATATTAACGTTGTGAGGGAAGTCGCTAAAGCCCAAGGACTTGGGGATAGCAGCATTCAAATCATTGCTGACAAAGAAACACGCCAAGATAATGGCATCTTAATTCGCACAAAAAACTTAGATCGCGAACAGCGTACCAATTTACAAAACGCCTTAAGTGAAAAAGTCGGCACTTTTGACGAGCAAAAAAATCAAATTGACACCGTAGGGCCGACCTTGGGGCGAGAGTTGTTTACCTCTGGTATCATCGCCCTGATTGTGTCTTTTGCAGGCATCATTGCTTATTTAAGCTTTCGGTTTCAGTTAGATTACGCCGTATTTGCGATCGTCGCCCTGTTTCACGACGTACTAATCACAACAGGCATCTTCTCAATTTTTGGTCTGGTTTTCGGCACGGAAGTAGATAGCTTATTTATTGTGGCTCTACTAACCATTACAGGTTTCTCTGTCAACGATACCGTAGTAATTTACGATCGCATTCGGGAAACATTAAAACTAAATCCTAACCAACCGATTACTGAGATTGTTGATGATGCAGTTAACCAAACTTTAGGCAGATCAATCAATACAACTTTGACCACCATGCTGCCATTGTTCGCTATCTTCCTATTTGGTGGTGAAACCCTGAAAAACTTCGCTTTAGCTCTAATTTTTGGCTTCATCGCCGGAGCATACTCCAGTATTTTCATCGCCAGCACCCTTTTAACAGTGTGGCGCGAACGTACAGCTAAATCCACAGTGGTAGCGACTGCTGGAGTAACTGATACATCTGTCGAGTAGTCAAGAGTCAACAGTCCCCAGGAGTTATTTAATTAATTTTGATTTTTGACTTTTGACTTTTGACTTTTGACTTTTAACTTGATTTGTCCCCAGTCCCTAGAATTGCCTATGACTCAACCAGAACAACCTGCAATTCCTGGCAATGAACAATCTTTAGCACAACAAGTCCAAAAGCTGCACCAGTTGACTGTGTATGGGAGGTGGCTATTTGTTGGGTTTTTATGGTTGACAATTGCGCCTCTATGTTTGTGGAATCTCCGCTCAGAAATTAGCTTGTGGCAACAATACTTTACTTGGGCAGCAGTGCGCTATGGACTTTTTTACCATCCACTATCTGCGATCGGTTTAGCTTTTTGTATTGGGATGACTACTTCTGTTTTAGTTTGGCAAAGTCGAAATATTTTGCTGGGTTTACCACGCCAAGAACAGCAACGCCTAGAAAAACAAGTATTTCAGATCCGCCAGCAAGGCCCTACTCATCCTTTGTGGAAGTGGGTGTGTCAATAGTCATTAGTCAATAGTCATTAGTTTTTCCCTGCTTCCTGCTCCCTGTCCCCTGTTGCATACACATACACGAACTCCGTAATTTCTTGCACAATATGATGTGAAGACAGTAAAACTACTGCCATATCGGAGTGCCTACATGATGAACTACCCTCAGATTCAGTTTCGTGAACATCGCCACGCTGAAATAGACCTTTACCAACTCCAAGAATTATTTAATCTTGCAGCTTTTTGGGCGAAAGGACGCAGTATTCAGGATTTGAGTATAGCTATTGCCAACAGCGATCCAGTGATTTCTGTATGGGATGCAGAAAGACTGATTGGTTTTGCCAGGGCAAATTCTGATTGTATCTATCGGGCGACAATTTGGGATGTGGTAATTCACCCAGAGTATCAGGGTACTGGACTAGGCAGCAAATTAGTCGAAACTGTTTTAAGTCATCCTCGGATGCAGGTTGAGCGAGTTTACTTGATGACTACTCACCAACAAAAATTCTACGAAAAAATTGGTTTCCAAGCTAATAGCACTACAACTATGGTGTTGGACAACCAATCGAATATTAGCACTTTGACTACTGTAGAAGTTCAGCTTCAAGAATCGCTAGGGGCATAGATATTTGTAGTCTAGTTAAAGGCTCTCTTTCCGAGATGGGAGATGGTAAAATATCTAACTTGCCTCCCATCACGTCTAACAGCTTTTGATTAAGTAATAGCTTCATACCTGAAGACAGACCAGTTTGATCTGGCTCAGGATTAACAGACTTATCGTTAGATGTAAGCAAATCTATAGATTCATGATTTAAGAAGGCATGATTAGGTAAATCTAGGGAAATTTGCACAAAATTACTATGAATAGCAGTAGAAATGCAAATACTACCCTCTGACATCTGATAAATAGCAGTATCTACTAAATTCATTAATATTTGCCTGAACCACCGTTTGTCAGCCAAAATACAAGTCTCGCTATCTGGAGGCAAAATTCGCAACTTTAAATTGCGATCTACTGCCAGCATATAAGTTAAGTTATAAACTTCTTGTAAAATCTCAGCTAAAGGTTGGGGCTGAATGTCTAGCTTGTTAGTCCCGTGTTCTGTTCGGACAACATTGAGAATTTCATCCATTAAATGTAATAGCTTTAATGCCCGTTCATGAGCTTGGGCAATAAATTCACGCTCTTCTGCTGGATCTTCGCATAAATCCGACAAAATTAACTGATGTAACCCAATCAGACCATTGAGAGGCGATCGCAATTCGTGGGTAGTCCTCGCTAAGAAACCCGCTTTAAACTGGCTCATTTCCTTAGCCATTTCATATGCTAGCTGCGTGTTCTTGATCTCTTCTGGGAATGATAGCGTCTGCTGTTTATCTGTTGGCTTTATTGCTGAATCACTAGCAATGGAATTTACAGAACGTTTTGTTAGTAATCCACGATAACCCACCCCTATTAATAGTCCTAAGCCGAGATATATCCAGTTACTCCAATTCATAATTTGGCAGTTATTAACTTTTTAATTGACCACAAAAATGAAAAATCAGTTTCCAACTTAAATATTAAACATCTAAGTTTACTGCACCTTGACGTAAAATTTGCCAATTGCTACCTGTCCATTTAGCAACAGTAGAAGGTTGACTCAGTGCAGTATTTTTACTGGAAAATTCCGTGGCTGTGGATTCCCAAGTCATTACTTCAGGAAACTGAGCCGCAATTTCTGCCATAGTTTCTAAAGCTGGCTGACCTGACAAATTAGCACTAGTAGTAGCTAGAGGGCCTGTTTGAGACAAAATTTTTTGAGCGATCGCACTTTTCGGAACTCGAATCCCAATTGTTGTGGGGTCAGTTGGATTCATCGCTTTTGGGACGCGATCGCTAGCCGGTAAAACCAATGTCAATCCTCCCGGCCAATACTGATCTACAACTTGCTGCCAAATCTGATATTCTGCTTCACTACCTTGGACATAAGGCCATAAATCTTCTGCATCAGCCGCCATCAAAATTAAAGGCTTATCTTGACTGCGCTGTTTAGTAGCAAAAATTAACGCCGCTTTTTCTGGTAAAACTGCCAGTGCTGGAACAGTATCCGTAGGAAAACTGACTACAAAACCAGAACACGCACTAGCTATTAATTCTTCTAAAGAAACTTTGGTCATAATTATGAGTTACGCAAACCATCACTTAACTACTCATAACTCATAACTCAGCACTTAACATAAGCTAAAGCAAAGCGTTCCACACCCTCTAAATCCGGGTGAATCTGAATGTTTTCATAACTACCTTGTTTTTGCAGGAGTGTTTTTACCTCCTCAGCCTGTCCAGCCATCATTTCAATTAACCATACGCCACCCGATCGCAAATAGCTGGGAGACACTTCTATCAAATGGCGAATGTCATCTAAGCCATCAACACCACCATCTAGAGCTAAATGAGGTTCATGGTTAACTACTTCCGGTTGTAGTGTCGGTACGATATCACTGGGAATATAGGGTGGGTTGGACACCATACCACTAAATTGACCTTTAAAGGCTGTTAACGGCTGCCACCATGACCCTTGATAAAATCGCATCCGATCAGCTAAACCTAGATTATGGGCGTTTTCTTGTGCGATCGCTAAAGCTTCTATGCTGTAATCAACAGCATGAATTGTAGACTCTGGAAAAGCGTCGGCCAGTCCCAAAGCGATCGCGCCACTACCAGTCCCCAAGTCTACCCAATGTCCTTGTTGTAGCTGTGACAAGACTTCACTCTTAGCCGCCATTACAGCTAAATCAATCAAGCATTCGGTTTCTGGTCTGGGAATTAACACCGCACTCGACACTTTTAATCTAAAATTTCGCCAAGGTGTACTGCCAGCAATGTACTGTACTGGCAAGCGATCATCTAAACGCCTCAGCCAAAACTGGTCTAACTCTTCTAAAGACAAAGCCATGATAATCTCAGCCTTGTCTTTAAAAGAGTCTAAACGCAGTGACAAGCGGTCTAAACCTGCTACTTCTTGCAGTAACCAATCTATTTCTGCTAGGGGAATATTATGCGCGATCGCTTTTGGAATTGCTCTATTGCGCCATTGCCAAAGTTGTAACCCAGAAACTAAATTTAGCTGTTGTTCTACCATTCCTTAACGTTGATTGGTCTTTGTCATCTGTGAATTTAAATTGAAGTTATTATCCTTCGGCAAAGTCCTAATATATTCCCTAGACTCTGTGGATGGCACTAAAACAACTTGGTTGAGCCAAGCATCATTTTTCTCTTGAAAGGTCTTGATCACTCCATCTACATCTATGACTTGAATATCAGCCTGGGGATGCTTTTGTTGAACTTGCTTTAATAAACGAACTGCATCTTGCTGACTGAAAAACAGAGGAATGAGTTGTTCTTTGCCATCTCTTAGTTGAACGGGTACATAGCCTTGATCCGGGGCAACTCTCACAGCGAAAACTGGTACACTCTTAAATTCATTTACCTGCCGACCACTTTGACGTAATAATTCCATAGCCGCTTTAACTTCCTGATCTACCGGCTTGAAAGCAAATACAAGACGATTAGGGTTGTTTTTAGTTCGTTGCAATTGCTGATAAATTACACCCAAGGGTACTGCCGTTACTTGTAAGTTTTTGACAATTGCCTCCATTTTGGGGTCTTTACCTTTGGCATTATTCCGTAGTTCTCTAATAAAAGTCTCAGCCTCTTGCCGACTTAAATAAACCCCTGTCACCGAACCACCTGTTTGTTGAGCGTTCTGACCTTTTGGTAAGGTACGGGTCAAGGGTAAACCTTTCTCGTTAGTAATCAAATATACAGGTATGGAGTCTAATTTATTTTTTATTACTTGGTCACGAACAAAGAAATCATCTGCTTGAGGTGTGGTCACTTTTGGTGCAGGCAACTTTATAGCCACATCTACCCCGATTTTTGCCGAAAGTCTGACAAAGGTGTTGATGGGAATACCCGCATTCCTACCTGATTTTACAGTAGCAACACTGGGATTTATCTGATCAAAATTAACATCAATTGCTGGTTCACCTCTACCATGAATGCCTATGACCTCACCTTTCTCATTCAGCACTGGCCCACCACTCATGCCTGGAAGTGTAGCATTGTCATAAAATAAGGTGTATCCGCCATCAACAGATATCTGAGTCGCATTAGCTAGAACTTGCCCATCCCGACAGTCATAAAAAGGGATTTCAATCCCGGCGTTCTTTTTCGGAAAACCAGTTATGTAAATATTTGTTCTTCTTGTGGCTACATCAGAATTACCCATTTTAGCCACTTGATAAGTTTGATTGCTAGTAAACTGCACAACTGCTAAATCTACCTTGTCTGACAAAGGTTTCACATTGCTGTATTTGAGTTGATGACGCTGATTATCTGGGGTGACAATTTCATATTTCAGATTTGGTTCTTGGACTACATGATAGGCAGTCAGGACGGTGTAAGTATCGCCTTCTCGCTTAATAATCACCCCAGAACCAGGTGTTTGACTATCAATTAATACAGTGATTTTTTCGGCAATGATATCTACTTCTTTCGTACAGGATATTGCTTGTGCTACCTGCGACTGTATTAGGGCGATCGCTACCCCTATGAAAATTGACAAGAGGTTGTATTTATAATTCATAGGACTTACGCATTGATCAAAATCATCAGCTATCAACGGTTGATTTGTCTAATATGAGCGCGATCGCTGCTGATCTAAATATTAGTCGCCAAAACTCTCAAACAGTCTATTTTCAGCTAATACAAGTAATTTCCCATTTGTACAATGCGTAAGTCCAACGTTGATTATTTTTTCGGAGCAGGTGCAGACGCTGGTCGATTTGGCGCAGGGGATTTTTTAACTAGCGATTGAATAAAACTGATGGACTCTCTCGATGGATACAGAACAATTTTATTGATCATAGGATCATTGCTGCTATTAAGAGCTTCCATCACACCAAACAGATCCACTACCTGAATCTCAGTATTAGCACCTTCCCCTGGTACAGCTTTTTTGAATTGATCTAACAGAGCCACCGCTTGCTCCTTCTCAAAGAAAAAAGGAATATATCGCTCGTTACCTTGTGCAAGAGGGATCGTTAAATAGCTATTCTCTTTCTTAAATTTAGGCACAAATAAGGGGATACCATTAAATTGATCCCCTTTTTGGCCACTCTGATTTAACAGGCTGACTGCTGAATCTACCTGTTGTTGCATTGGCATTAAAGTATAAATGGTCGCATCTGACTTCTTTTTGCCTTCTAGGACTATTTTATAGTAGTCGGCTAAGGACAGAGGTCTTACTTGTAGAGTAGTTGCCAGTTGGGGATTTTCTTTCTTGAGGCGATTGTCTAAAAATTTCTGAGCATCCTGCTTACTAATAAAAAATCCTACTTGAGAGATGCTTTTACCTTGGTTGTTCCTGGAAATAATTACAAATTCACCTTTAGCATTGGTAAGTGTAAAAACAGGAACTTCTTGCAGCTTTTTAACAACCTGCTCTTGTGGTAATGCTACTGCTTGTAGATTCCCTACTCCTGGTAAATCGGCTGATAATATACTGCCAGCAATACCCAATATTACGCCTAAGCGAACCAATGCTTTCATCACTTTTCCTCGCATCAATACTTCAATTTAGTTATTAAGTTAGACAAATAGTTGGATTTGCACAGCACCAACTAGTCTTAGTTATATAGCAATCCATTTGAGATGTGAAAAAGTTGTGGCAGTTGTTAAATCCTAACAACCATCTCTCAAAACGTGATATAGCGTTGCCTTGCTTGCGGGGAGGAGGTGAGGTTCTTTTACCTCACTCAAACGAGAAATGCTATATTAGCTCTTGAGAATTGCTATCTTGCTATTTGCTACTGGTAGACTGTGGTAAAGTCGTGTGTTTCTGAAATTCGCCTTGCTATGCGCCCAGAAATACTGTAAATGCCCATGATATGTAGCCTTTGTAGCATTTATGGCGCAAAAACTTTCCCACTTCAAGCAGTCAATGCCATTGTAGTGCTTTTCTACAAATGAGAGACATCATCAAATAGTTAATTGTTCCACCAATCCCCGTTCTAGACAATCAACCCAAAATTTTTATCCATAACGCAATTAATTGTGCATCTAGACAAAAGCTCTCCAAGCCTCATTCAACTTGGGCTTATATTATATGCTCATATGTCAAGAACTTACCCAAAGTCGGGATGACAGGATTTGAACCTGCGGCATCCTGCTCCCAAAGCAGGCGCGCTACCAAGCTGCGCTACATCCCGAATATTGCTGATTTTGTGTTAATCGGCATTATTAATATTATACCATAATAGCTGACTTTTTTATAGTCAGCTATAAATTTTGGTACAGAAAATTAATGCGGATACCAAAACATACCTTTGATACCTTCTGGATCTGCCATAAAACCCATAGTTCGGTAGAAATCCACCACATGAGGATCAGCAAAAAGAGTCACATTGCTAATCTCTTCACTTCTGAGTTTTTTGAGGACGTATTTCATCAATGCCTTACCCATTCCTTTACCTTGAAAGTCTGGATGAACTACCACATCCCAAATAGTGGCATTAAAGGCATGATCTGAGGTAGCACGGGCAAAACCAATCAACCGCCTCTGATTGCCTCGCACCTGCCACATTGTGGCTACGAGAAAACTATGCTCAATAGCTTTTTTTACTTTTCTTAAGGGACGACGCGACCAACCGACAGCATCACAAAGTTCTTCTAGTTCATACAGATCAATATCTCGCTCAGTGCTAAAAACAATACGTTCTGCACTCCGCGTGACTCCTGAGGCATCGCTGTTGGAGTAAGAGTTGCCTGTAGCGTCTACTGTATGCTCTTCAAAAGAGTTTGTTTTACTTGTTGTCGCAGATTCAGAAGTACTAAACCAAGTTTTCCAAAAACCCATGCCAACGTGGTTCGGGGAGTATAACTGAATTGGTTTCCACTATTAAAAGTGTTGATCCACTCTTAACACAACAGCCACCATATCTTTAACCCTTACTCTCAATTTTTTTGAAGATTATCGGGATTTTCCATGGCAACAGCCAGTTAGTAGCTTGTTTCATACCAATCATATTCAACTTTAGCACTTTGTTGTAGAGGCTAGGAGAAATTCAGTGAGCTACCCTGCAAGACGGATAGGACTTCCCAATTCAGATGATTGCAGGGCAAGATAGGGAACACTAGGGAGAATGGGGAAGAAGCACGTAAAAAAGTAAAAGGCAAAATCAAGGAATCTTTTGACTTTTTTATGTCCAGTCCCTAGTCCCCAGCCTTTCAATGAGTGGATTTGCAATGAGTGGATTTTAAATTATTCAATCCAAAATCTAAAATCTGTCTTGAAAAGTTGAGCCACTGCGTTGGACGGGTTTCCCGGCTTGTAGCAAGTGGCGTTCCTAGGTTGGGAAACCCGCCTACAGAACTTTCCGCAAAATCTAAAATTCTTAGTCCCCAATTCCCAGGCGAAATAAGCAAGCGAGTTTTAACACCCAAGATGGCTTCTGGCTTAAAATCTTCAACACTGGAACTCCTAAAACGCTTTAATCGAGCGTTTCCACAGTTTTATGAGCAATTCGTCAGCAGTGAAATTCAACTGCAAAATTTACGGTTAGCGTATCGTCTCTATAAAACCAAACGGGCTGTAATTGAGCTAAAACCAGAAGGTAGTAAAAGTGCCTTGCATTTTGCTTACCGCAATCAGTCCTTTCTCCTCAGCGATATTTTTGGTGTGCTAGCAGCTTATGGGCTAACAATCCACGGTCTGAGTTTATATGGGCAGATTCGCCCCCCCATGCTTGTTTTTATCAAACTTTTGGTATCTCGTGGTAGTAAAGCCTTGACGGAGAAAACCGCAGAAAATGTTTGTCGCGCCATTCGCGAGGCTTTGGGAGGGCGATTTGAAGTGGAAGAGATGTTGGCAGTAGAATTTAACCTAGACGTGGGTTTAGAACAGGTACAGACTGAGTTTTATGTCGATCCTGTATTTCATCTCCCAGCTTTAGTAATTGAGGCGGATAATCAGCCAGGGTTATTTTACAAGGTGATGTATGCTATTTGGCAGGAAGACCTTTTAGTTGTCAATGCTAATTTACTAGTTTGGCGGGGACGTACAAGGCTAATTCTCTACTTGTTAGGGCCTAATGAAAGCCTAATTCCTGAGTATTTAGGACATAAAATTGCTGAAGGAGTACGTCAAAGATTGTTGGGCAAGTAAACAGTTGTGAATCATAAGCAGGACTTACGCAAGTGTCACAATCGATAGTTGGTGCGTGACGCTATAAGTCTCACGACTACGTTCAAATACTTTCGCAGCGTCACACACCCTACGTAAAAAATATGCCAGTTGCGTAAGTCCTAATAAGAACAATAGTAGGTCATAATTCTTACTGCAATCCTCTATAACCCTACATTTTTCGTACTTGCCAAATCATTTTTGAATTTTTTAGCTTGCTTTTTATAGGGTATTTTGAATTTTCAATAGTTTGCCTGACTCTCTATCTAGTCGTACCCACTCTTAAGGGTACGATATAAATATGGCAACTATTGAAATCTTGGGTTTTCCACACGCATACGAGTTAACAGCTCCAACGTCCTGCCCCCATGCTTTAGTATTTATCCACGGTTGGCTAAATAGCCGTGGATATTGGCAACCTGTGATTTCTCGGTTGTCAGTTGATTTGCAGTGTCTTTCTTACGATTTACGAGGCTTTGGCGAATCTCAGTCTCAGCTAGATACTGATTTTAGTCAATCAGAAATTTCTGTTAGTTTGTCGTCTAGCTCTATTCGTACCCTTAGTTCCTCTGTTGAGTCTCTCCATACGCCAGATGCCTACGCTCAGGATTTAGTAGCCCTTCTGCAACAACTAAATATTACTAGTGCTTGGCTAATTGGTCACTCTTTAGGGGGTACGATCGCACTTTGGGCAGCCGCTCAAATGCCTGAGTGTATCAAGGGTGTAATCTGTATCAATGCAGGCGGTGGTATTTACCTGAAAGAAGCTTTTGAGCAGTTTCGTTCCGCCGGGCAGAAATTTTTACAAGTTCGTCCCCGTTGGCTGTCTCAAGTACCTTTAATTGATTTACTTTTTACCAGAAACAGTGTCTCTCGTCCTTTGGATCGCTATTGGGCGCGTCAGCGCGTGATTGATTTTGTTGTGGCTGATCCAGAAGCAGCTCTGGGATCATTATTAGAATCCACAACTGAAGAAGAAGTCAATCGTCTACCAACTTTAGTATCGCAGTTACAACAGCCAGTCTATTTTCTAGCTGGTGCTGACGATAAGGTCATGGAACCTAAGTACGTGCGTCATTTAGCTAGTTTTCATAGGCTTTTTCAATACTGTGGCGATAATGTGATTGAAATTCCTGATTGTGGACATCTGGCAATGTTGGAACAGCCAGATGCAGTGGCTAATCATATTCGGGCGATAGTTACAAAGCAGGAGTCAATAGTTAATAGTCAGTAGGGCATTGGGGTACATTTTACCCTGTCTACCTTTTCCTTTACACCCTCTCAGGACTCTGGTTGATATAACTTCATGACTTGGGTAAGTGGCAGTCGAGATTCTACACCCAACGTTAGGGGGGATGTATGACCACGGGATAAATGATCGGCGGCGGCGCAGGCGATCATGGCGGCGTTGTCGGTACAGAATTGTAATGGTGGGAAGAGGACACGGATGTTATGTTGAGAGGCTGCTGCTTGTAAGTTTTTCCTTAAGCCACTGTTGGCTGCTACTCCACCACCGACAGCAATTGTATCCAGACCATAATCAATGGCACAGGCGATCGCTCTTTTGGTTAATGCCTTGGCTACAGTTTCCTGAAAGCTGGCTGCTACGTCCGCCACTGGCACTGGTTTAGCATCTTTTTCTAACTGCTGTACTAAACGCAATACGGCCGTCTTTAAACCGCTAAAACTGCCATCATAGCGATGAAAACCTCCACCCGGTAAGGACACTTTCCCTTCTGGTAGAGCAAAGGCTTGGGCATTTCCGGTTTGCGCTAATTTATCAATGACTGGGCCACCTGGATAGCCCAACTTTAATAATCTAGCTACTTTATCAAAAGCTTCCCCGGCAGCATCATCACGAGTTTCACCTAGGGTTTCGTACATACCACATTCCTTAACATAAATCAAGCTTGTGTGTCCGCCGGAAACCAGTAAGCTAAGAAAAGGGGGATCTAAAGTTGGCTCACTCAAATAAGTGGCGTAGATGTGACCTTCGAGGTGATGAACTCCCAAAAATGGTTTATTGTACAAAATCGCTAAAGTTTTGGCCGCCGTTAACCCTACTAACAACGCTCCTACCAATCCAGGGGCGCAAGTGGCAGCGATCGCATCAATCTGTCCCCAATCTAATTGAGCTTGCTCTAATGCTTGAGCGATCGCCTGATTTATCGTTTCCAAATGCTGGCGAGATGCAACTTCTGGCACTACCCCACCGTACTGCTGATGTACGGGAATTTGGGAAGTAATAATACTACTGCAAACTTGACGATTTTTAACAATTGCCACGGCAGTTTCATCACAGCTAGTTTCTATTGCTAAAACAGTTACCATTGCTACAAAGGAGTAATTAAGTGCTGAGTTCCGTTAGCGGTAGCGCGGCGTTTAGCCGGTAGTGAATTTAGATTGATGTTGAATGTGAATTAAGTCTTGAGACTCTTGTGATTTCGTAGTTATTTCCAAAAAAATGATTTTGGGCTAATCAAGTAACTATTGTGGGCTAAGAGTGTTTTTGATTCACATTAGACATGATTTCCAAGCAAATATTCAGCACTCAGCATTCACCACTCGTTACTCACCACTCACCACTCACCACTCAGGACTCTGTAAGAACTTGTTTGAGAAGCTTTAACTTTTATTTACTTCAACTTTACTCGATTCCCGCCCAAGAGTATGATGACTTGCTAGTTAAGCAAATAAAGAGTGTACAAGCCGCTTCGTTTTGTACAAAAAACTTTTTCTTTTGTAATAAAAGGAAACATACCGATGAAAAGATTGTTTGCTTTGATGTTAGTGATTTGTCTTGCATTCAGTTTCGCACCCCCAGCTAAAGCTCTAGGCGCAAATCTGACCCCCTGTCAAGACAATCCTGCATTTCAAGCACTTGCAAAAAACGCCCGTAATACTACAGCTGATCCAGAATCTGGGAAAAAGCGTTTTGAACGTTATTCTCAGGCACTCTGTGGACCAGAAGGCTATCCTCACTTAATTGTTGATGGTCGCCTTGATCGCGCTGGGGACTTTTTAATTCCTAGCATTCTATTCTTGTATATTGCTGGTTGGATTGGTTGGGTAGGTCGTGCTTACTTACAAGCCATCAAAAAAGAATCTGACACCGAGCAAAAAGAAATCCAAATCGATTTGGGTCTAGCACTGTCTATCATTGCTACAGGTTTTGCTTGGCCAGCAGCAGCCCTCAAAGAACTGCTTTCTGGCGAATTAACTGCGAAAGACTCAGAAATTACTGTTTCTCCTCGCTAGTTCAACTTAATTCATTCACTTGTTTTGGAGACTAAATCATGGCAGACAAAACTGACCAAAGCAGCTATTTGATTAAGTTTATTTCCACAGCACCTGTTGCAGCCACTATTTGGCTGACAATTACAGCAGGTATCTTGATTGAATTCAATCGCTTTTTCCCTGACTTACTTTTCCACCCCCTACCGTAAATTCAGAAGTCAGGGCATTGGGCATTGGGTATTGGGCATTGGGCATTGGGCATCGGGAATAATAATTTCCTTTACTCCTGCAATTACCCACTCCCCACTCCCTTTGTTTCTCTTAGTGAAAATGCAACCCTTCTAAATTTAGAGGTAACCTAAAATATGCAAGCAGTAGACGCATCAAAAAATCTTTCCAGCGATCCGAGAAATCGGGAAGTTGTTTTTCCCGCAGGTGATCCACAAATTGGTAATCTGGCAACCCCAGTCAATTCTTCTCCTGCGATCAAGTGGTTCATTAATAATTTACCTGCTTATCGCCCAGGTCTGACCCCTTTTAGACGTGGTTTAGAAGTTGGTATGGCTCATGGCTACTTGCTGTTTGGCCCCTTCGCTAAATTAGGCCCACTGCGTAACGCGGACAATGCTAACTTAGCAGGATTGTTGGCCTCTATAGGCTTGGTTGTGATTCTTACTGCCTGTCTATCTCTGTATTCCAACACTAACCCAGACAAAGCTCTAGCTAGTGTTACCGTACCTAATCCCCCAGATGCTTTTAATTCCAAAGAAGGCTGGAATAATTTTGCCAGTGCTTTCTTAATTGGTGGTATTGGTGGTGCAGTAGTAGCTTATTTCTTGACCAGTAATTTGGCTATCATCCAAGGTCTGATAGGCTAATTTTCTGTTTTGGGTAATTAGGCATTGGTGAAAAGTCAGTGATTTTTGACTAGTACCTATGCCTGATTACCGATTAGTAATTTGGGACGAAAAAGCTTTATTTGCCAAACACAGCCGCTTCAATGGCATTGAGAGCAGTTTCTAAGTCATCATTGATTATTTGGATATCAAATTCATCAGCCGCTTGAATTTCCTCGTGGGCGCGTTGTAGACGACGGGCGATCGCCTCTTCAGAATCCTGTCCGCGTTCACGAATACGTTTTTCTAGTTCTGTAAAGGAAGGTGGCAAAATAAAAATACTTAGAGCTTCCGGGAAGGAAGCACGAATCTGTCTTGCGCCTTCTAGTTCAATCTCCAGCACTACTAACCCACCAGACTGCACTTGATTAAGTACAGCTTCGCGGGGAGTGCCATAGTAATTACCAGCAAACTCTGCTGACTCTAGGAATTCGCCTTGAGCAACCAACTGTTCAAACTTGTTACGGCTAATAAAATAATAATTTTTGCCATCAATCTCCCCTGGGCGGGGGGTACGAGTTGTAGCAGAGACAGAGTAATAAAGTTCTGGATGACGCTGTAAGAGCGATCGCATTAAAGTACCTTTCCCGACCCCACTCGGTCCGGTTAACACAATTAGCTTGCCTAACAAAGCACTTTCTTTGGTATTAGCACAACTCTGGATGGGTAAGACTGGCATCATCCGTTCAACCTGTGAATTAATCAAGAGACATCATTCGTTAGTAAATTAGTAATTTAATCTGGTATGTGTCCCCAGAGCAATCCTTAACTAACGAATTTGTAGCACTAGTGACAGAAAACTTGTCTAACTCACATGGTACTGCTGATGTGGTCTCAATAGAGGTGGAGTGTTACTCCTACCCTGTATTAATTTTCTACTGTATGATGCTCCCTAGAAATCACGAAGCGATTAGCTACCGTTTCTGGTTGAATCGCCGACAAAATTACGTGACTGGAATCGGTGATGATTACAGCCCTAGTTCGGCGACCATAAGTAGCATCAATTAGCTGACCTCTGTCCCTAGCATCAGTAATAATCCGCTTAATTGGGGCAGACTCTGGACTCACGATGGCAACAACTCGGTTGGCCGAGACAATGTTACCAAAACCAATGTTAATTAACTGTATCTCCATAAAAAAACTGACACCAAATGTGGTGTTCAAAGCTAGTAATGAATTTATTCCCATGTTATCCCTAAAAAATGCGAGTTACAACGCATTCATTCAATACAGCTTGAATTTCTTGATAAGGACTGCTTTTTTAGAGATTTACTCCGTTAAATTGCATAAAAATATGCCTCTAGAGACAGGAAGACTTATACATATAAGAGCTAGTCCTAGGTTTAATTACTAATAGTATTTAAAAGTGATTTGTCCACATTGTTACTTTCTGCAAAATATACATATTTTGCAGAAAATTATCACTAATGATTAATCGAATTACTTCCTCTGATGACTGGTAGATTTTTTCAATTCTTGCCATTTTTGTTGTAGTTGATATAAGTTTGGAGTATTACCTCCATAACGCCAACTCACATAAGCTTGGCAAATATCATTTATGACCTGAGCATGGGTTGGAGCATAATGCCCAGATGATACTTTGGCATACTCTAAAGGTGTCTGTGCTGGATGTTTACCTAGACCTTTTTGATCTGCCCATTGCAGCATTTGTTGATACAGACGTTCCATTGGCGGTAGTGTACCTAAGCGACGGAGATGTAACCACTTTCGCCACTGCGCCCAGCCTAGCCAGCCCAAAAATGCGCTTGTGGTTGCTAATATTAAGCCAGTTAATATACCTACCCAACCTTGAGTAAATAAAGCGAAAAACCAAGCGATCGCTTTACCAAACCAGCTAAATATCGTCCCAAAAACATTGTTGAAAAAGCCTGTCACTGGGGAAGGTAGCCACCCAGCCACCCAATTCCAAAATTGCTTCAGCACACTAAAAGTCTGTGTTTCTTCAATAGAAGGTGGAATCAGGGGATGATTGGGGATGGGATCAAAGGTAAACCAGCCATATTTAGGAAAATAAACTTCCGTCATCGCATAAGCATCAGTGTTTCGCACCACATACATCCCCGTAAAGGGATTAAATTCCCCTGGAGCAAACCCTGCTACTAGCCGCGATGGGATACCAATGGAACGCAGCATCACTGTGAGAACTGTTGAGAAATGATCTGGATACCCGCCTTGATGTTTAAATAAAAATGCTTCTACTAAGTCTTCTTTTTCATCTAAAAAAGGGAACTCGAAGGGGTTGTTAGGGATGGAATAGTTTTGCTTGAGGTATTGGGCTAAATAAAGAACTTTTTCATAGGTAGAATCTAAGGTTTTTTGCGATTTCCCTACTTGTTCTTGGTTATATTTAGCGAGAATTTCTTCGGTACGTTGTCTAACTTTGGTGGAAATTTCTGGGGGGATTTGTAGATAATACTTTTCAATATTCCGGGGATAATTTGTAGTAGCTTTTCCCAGTAAAGTACGATCGCGGTACGGTACTTCGGAAATTACTGTATAGGTGAGGTCTTCTGATAATCCCACCGGCGATCGCAAGCTATTTTCTTTATCTACTGCAATCATCGGTGTCGGGAAGTAAATTTCCCTGGGATAAGACATCGCCGGAATTAAGTTAGGTAAGTCTGATACTACCGTGTATGTTTGTACTACTTCCCTAGTCTTGCCAGATATAGCAGGGGATGATAAAAAAATCTGATAAGACCAAGGAGATCGCTTAATAGTAGTAACCTCTTCATTACGGGAAACCTCCCAACCTTTACCTGTATAGTGGTCAAAGGCCAGCACCCGCCAAAATCCCTCAGCTTGCGATCGCACTCGCATCACCACCTTGGGTTTCATCTCTCCCCGCAGGTTTTGGTTAATCTTGCTATTAAAACCGTAATAAAAACCGCTATCTACCTGTCCTGGTTGACCATTTTTACTCGGTGCTGCACTATTACCATTACCTTGATTGTCAGCGTTCCCTTGGCGGACATAACCAGGATTGATAATAGTCTGGCCGGTAAACCCGCCCTTCACCTCAATGGGAGAACTCACAGGAAAAGTCCGCAGTTGATAGCCAGGGAATCGGGGTAAAAATGCAAATACTACCAATCCCAAGGCGACAACTACGGTAAATAGTACAAAATAAGTAGGTAACTGTTTAGATAATTTAAATTTTTTTGACTTTTGACTTTTAACTGGTGAATTTTTCAGTCCCAGTTGCGAACGATAATTCACAACTAAAGTCGGCAGTGCGATCGCTAAAAATAATAATAATATGGGTGCGAAGGCTAAAGTTTGACTCAACGTTGCCGCCACACCCAACAAAATTAAGCCAATAACTATGGAATAGCCCAAGTTTTTACGCCTAGGCACATCAAAGCTATGCAGAATTTGGAGTTGAATTAATAACTCCGCCAAAGCCAACCGCGTATCATTCAATTCGCCAAATAACCGCCCAAAGAAAGCACCCAATGCCATTAACATCCCGATGGCAATGCAAAACTTGACGGTGACATTAGCTTCACGACGGCGGTAATAACTCCAAGCTGTACCTAAGACACTCAGTGGAATTGCCCACATACTAAAAGTAGTATTGGCAGCAATATCCATCGCTACAATACCTGTGATTACCAACGCTAGCACTAGTACCCGCAAGGAAATGGAGTCTTCCACTTCCAACAAAGGCGACCCCTGGTTATTGTGTCGCCCATAACTTACAGGCAGATGCCAAAATCGATTCAACCTGGTTAAATTAAACATTTCCAATTTCGGAAAAGCTATAGAGTAGATGCTGATAGAGACAAATTTTCGGGAAGTTCCTTTAAGAAAACAGGAACTCCCCGAAAGCAGCCTTTGGGAGTATAGATGTCTTGTAAATTTTCATTCTCGTTGCGGGTGATTGTAGAAGCCCTAATGACCGCCCTTTAAGAAACATATTTTGATGCAAAACCACGATAATGCTCTTATCTATGGGTGTTGATCAATAATGGTGTGCTAGCGGTGGTAATCTCAGCTAGATTGTGGGATTAATCACAAACAACAGTGGCAATTGATCGAGTTCTGGACACTCAACTTCTAAGGTGTAAGTTGGGTGAAGTTGCTGGCAAGAGATTTCCACACTCAAGCATCCAGGAATTGATGACTGTGCCATGGCAATAGAGTTATCGCCCCGCAGTGTCAAAATTCCTTGAGTGGGTAAATCACCATAAACACGTAATAGTTTCGTGTCACCTTGGGAGTGGTATTCTACCCGCAGGTTGAGTGCGCCTGCACTAGTTAACCAGAGTCTTTCTACTACTGGCTTGCTTGGTGAAACTGGTAGAGTGAGATTATCTAACAGTTGTTGAGCTGCCATCAAAGAAATTGCCATTTGTTGTTGAGACCCCAAATCTGAGTAATCACTCTCGATATTAGGTACTGTCTCTAAAGTTTCTGGCGATCGATAGCTGCTGCGTAACACCAAACCAGCAAGATTGTTGATTGTGTGGGATTCGCTGGGGAATAAGCCTTCCACCACTTGCACTAATTTTGCCCCTATTGGTAGCGAAGATGTCACCATTTGTTGACATCTTGCTAATAATTCTTGGAATACTTTCTCTGGTAGGGGAATAGGTAGATTCAGCTTTGATTGCTGCGCCATCCACCCCCAGTTAGGGCTAAATACTAGTGATGGCTCATCCAGAGTATCTGGATAGTCTACTATTTGTGTTTCCCAGGGAAACAAGGGTGGGTGGTTTTCGGTGTGAATTTGTAACCGACGTTTGATGACGGCTTGAAAACGTTCTTGCACAGTAGGAATTTCTCCCAATAAAAAGGTTTGGGGTATACTTCCCAACTTTAGCTCACCACTATTTATAGTGGCAGTTTGGCTGAGAAGGTGATCTCCCTTATCGGTATCCTCACGGTTTCCTCTCTGGTTTTCTGGTTGATTGATACTAGCCAGAAAACCGAGTAGGTACTTTTGAAAGGATTCTGAGTCTCTATTCATGAGTAGATGCACTAGATCCGGATACTAAGGAATTACGAATTTCCCAAGCTTGTTCTAAAATTTTAAACCACCGTTTTTGTAGTTGTGCCATTGATAACCCTAAAGCTTTAGCAATTTTGTCATCGGGTTGTCCTTGTTGTTTCAAGTCTAGTAAAGCTCTTTGTTTCTCGTCTAATTGGGATGTGTAGGCTTCCCACTGTTGAGGAGTTAAGCCCAAATTAGTATGTAAAGAAGCCTCTAACCATTCGTGTACTAGTTCCCATTTATGTAATAACGCAAACCTGATTAAATGATACTTAAAGCGTTGTTGTAAGTAATCTCGCTGACGAGGAGTTAAACCTAAAACATTTTCAATTTCCTGGGCTGACATATCTTGGAGGCGCAGGGAAAAATAATCAGCACAGTCAGATTGATCACGTTGCTCCAAATAACTCATTAATTCCGTAACCACAACGGAGCGGAGTGTATCTTCTTCTGGTTCGGGTGCTGCTTGGGTAGCCATAGCTGAACGTAACTGCTGTACTGCTGGTTCTTCCCAAGTACCATCACCTTCGTTGCTGCTACCTTCTGCTGCTTGTTCGATATCAACGATCGCTTCTGGGGGCTGCTGTTGAGAAAAAGTTTGAGCGCGGAGAATAATTAATTGCTGTTGACGACCAGGGAGGGGAATCCGCCGCTTACCGTAACGTTCGGTAAAGGCCATGTACTCTGATAGTTCTAGGAGAGTTTGGGGGCGATAAGTAGGGCCAAGTTGGTTTTCCCGACGAAAGGCGTTTAATGCTTCTAAATAAAAACTTTGTAGAAAATCTTCTATGATTGTCAGCCGCCCTTGATAACTCAATTGGCGTTGGGGAGGATTAATGTAACGATAAATAATTGCACTGAGGGTACTGTGTAATTCAACTCTGCCTCGGCTAGAACCCAATTGATAGTATCTCAGACACTGTTGTAGCCTGTGTTTGGCTAAGGTCATGGCTGAATTTTCTACAGCACCGGAAGCTTGAATACGTTTACTTTCGTGGCAAATACGGTATACTTCGATGGTGATCCGATTGGCTACATCGTGGCAGTTCTTGTCTGAAGCTTTGGTGAACTGCTTAAGCTCTTTGTAGGCAAGTTGGAAGATTACTTCCTCACCGTTAGTATTTTCTCCGAAAGTGTTGGTGGTGGGAGCGGTGGGAGCGGTGGGAGCGGTTGGAATAGTTGCTGTTGCGGCTGAATTCATAGTGTCGGTTGTCAAAAGACCCTATACATAAACTTAAATAGAACTTGTGACGAAGGTGGGTATTGGCTTTATGGTTTTGCGTATAAGCTAAACGCATACACATCCTTGTTAAGGATGTGGTTGATTTTATTATTCCCAACTCTAATGGGATTAATCACATGGCGATAAATGTTATTGCCTTTACCCAACAGACGTTAACAAGTCATTATGGATTTAGAAACACAAATTCAATTGCTGATTAACAATGCACCCAACGATGGTGTAACACCACATCTTGTTGCAGCAATTGCTCCTGTGCTGGTGGCGATCGCTCAAAAGTTACGTCATTCCCAGTACCATATTCTCCAAGATGCGGAGGGTAGCTGGGTTTTAACTACATTGAGGAATCGTGTCAACCCAGGAATCGAAAAGCGTGTTGTTTACGCTTTCCCTACCATACAGGATGTTTCCCTAATTTCCCCTGCTGGGCTAGACCCTCAAATCACCCCAAAAATTGTTCCCGCCACCCACATTTTGTTCCAATTGGTGGCATTAGAACCCGTAGATAGTATCGTTTTTTTGGAAACGCCGGGTAAAACCACTCACTCGTATGAAGTACAGCGTGCTAAATTCCAAAAACTCATACAGAAACAGCTACGACAACAGCCTTCAAGTAAAAACATACCTCCTGATATTGCTTAAAAAAAATTTGGATGTTGGCTGTTTTAAACACACACCAACATCCAAAAATTTTTATCTCAAAAATCTCAAAAATTTTTCCTAAAAACCCAAAATTTTTTTCCTACATCATGAGTGGGGAGTAGGGAGTAGGTATTGGTTAATAGTGATTTCCCAGTCCCCAATACCCAGTCCCCAGCTAATACAACCGACTTAGTCCATATTCCGCGATGTTGATCAACGTCTGGTGCGATTCTGAAGGTGGGAGAACAGCTAGATGGTCAATTGCTAACTTAGTATGCTGGGCAGCTAAATCTCTGGACTGCTGTATACCTTGGCTATCTTGAACCAAGTCCAGTGCTTGCTCTAAATCTCCCGTTTGAGCAAATTCTCGCTCTATTAACACTTCTAAATACGGTTTTTCGGCTAGGGCAAATAACACGGGTGCTGTCAGATTACCGCTTTTGAGATCCGAACCTACAGGTTTACCTAAAGCGTCGGCGGTACTGGTGAAGTCTAAAATGTCATCAACAATCTGAAAGGCTATACCCAGATGACGACCATAGGCATACAAATGTTCTGCAACTTCTGCGGAAACTTCACTGAGTAGTCCTGCCGCTTTACCACTATTAGCAACCAACGAAGCAGTTTTGTAATAGCTTTTTTCGAGATAAGTCTCAATTGAGATACTGGTGTCAAAGCGATTCAATCCTTGTTGAATCTCCCCGGTAGCTAAATCCATAATGACTTCTGAAAGTAGTTTGACTACCTGCAAGTTGTCTAGGTTAGCTAAATACCATGAAGATTGAGCAAAGAGAAAATCTCCGGCGAGGATGGCAATGCGATTACCAAACAAACTGTGAACGGTAGGAACGCCCCGCCGCACGTCTGATTCATCTACTACGTCATCATGTACCAAGCTGGCAGTGTGAATCATTTCGGTGATTTCTGCTAGGCGACGATGACGCGGTGTAATATCTTGGTCTAACATGGTCGCCCGCGATATCAACAGCACGATCGCTGGTCTGATACGCTTTCCCCCAGCCCCGAAAAGATGTTCGGCGGCCGCAAACAGAATGGGGTGGCGATTTCCAACTAGCTGCTTGAGGTTATCTGCTAGTATTTGCAGGTCTGCTTCCACAGGGGTAAACAGGGAGGTGGCTGGGGTCATGGATGGGCGGACTCTGACTTTAGTTACGAAAGTTTACATATCCTAATAATCATTCTAAGATAAGCCTGTGCCAGCGCAAAGTTTTGCTCATAAGAATACCAACTTTTGTTTATCTGTACTTCTGAAGAAATATAGGGGACAGGGGGTTTGATCGTTTCTTTTACTTATCACGGGCGGTGCGTTGCTAGTGTGCCTGAGCCTCACCCAATAATTTTGGATGTCAGACTAGCCGAAACTTAGATATTTAGTGACATCTGGCTACTTACATCATTAAAAAGTGACTAATTCATTAGAAAAATAAATGTTTTCTATGTATTAATATCTGTGTTTTAGAACTAAGTTTGCTTAAGTATTGTTACTACTCCATTTTTACGCGTTAAGTTAGACTACTAAGTGTTTTCTGTAAAAGTCTTTTGCAGCAAGTATTATTTTTTTATAATGAACTTTTATATTAATTTATAATACATCTCTAAAAATATTTTTACTTAAAATACGTAATATCAATTATATATTAACAAAATTTATGTATAAATTTACAGTTTTGTATTCCTCTGTAACTGTCTAGAAAATTTCAAATTTTCCCTCAAAGTTAACTTTGTTATGTTACGCTATAATCTAGGGATTTTAGATTTTTCAGTTATTCACCCCACAACAGTAATTCACTTTTTAGTGACATTACTCTTTCAATGTTGTGAGTTACAAATATAACTTCGTCCAATCATCAATCAAGAAAATCTTTCTTGGTTACTGTCTATGGCGAAAGATTCTTAACTAGGAGCTAGACAACTCTTTTGAGAGTTGTTGTTATATATTTTTTGCTTGCGTTGAGCGTAAGCATAGCTCTTGTTGTCAAGATGTCGGCAAAAATAAAGCAGACTAGGTAGGCTGCTGAGGAGTGCAGTATTAGGTTGCTGTAAGGCAATGTAATGTCTGTTGTCGGATGTATGGTCTGCAATTAATTAAATAGCAAATACTTAAACCGTAGAGAATTAATGACTCTATCGGGGAATCTGCCTTAAATTAATCCAGCTACCGAGATATTACTGGGTTGGTTAAGTTTTTGCTATTTTTATGCAATTTAATTATGTCTTTGAAAAGGTGCGGGTGGAATCATGGTTTATGGGAATATGCCTATGATCATTTTTATTTTAGCTGCGGGATACTTGCTGACTGTTTATCTATTGTTGGGTTTAGCAAAACGTACTGGAAAAAAGCCTAGTCAATAGTCATTAGTCACAATGGTCATTGACTAATGACTATTGTGACTAATGACTAGGAATATTAGCAAAATCAACTGATTCAACGATGGGGGTATGGCCTAGCCAATTGACTCCAGATTGAGCAAACTGCTGCGGTGAACCGCTAACAGCGAAGCGAGTGGGTAGGGGGGGGTGAGTGTTGGTTAAGCCTAGTAGGTCTAATTCTTGACTACAGGCGGTGACAACATGAACAGCAGGGTCAATAATTTTTACCTGAGTTGGGAGGAGCGATCGCACCACGGGCGCAAGCAAGGGATAATGGGTACAGCCATAAATTAGGGTATCAATATCTTGTTGTAGTAAAGGTTCAAGATAAGACCTAGCTACTTCAGCCGTGTAGGGGTCTTGAATGCGATTCTGCTCAATAAGTGGGACAAACTCTGGACAGCCAACTTGCCACACTTCTACGTCAGGGTTGATTTCTAGAATGGCGTGCTTATAAGCATCACTTTTAGCTGTGGCTGGTGTGGCGATGACACCGATACGCTTACCTTGCTGGACGGCTGCTTTCGCACCAGGGAGAATGACACCAAGAATGGGGATGTCATATTCGGCGCGAACTATTTCCAGTGCGAGAGCAGAACTGGTATTACAAGCCATGATGACCATTTTGACCCGTTGTTGCTGCATCCAGTCGAGGATTTCGCGCACAAACTGGACAATTTCGGCTTGGGAACGAATACCGTAAGGTAGCCTGGCGGTATCTCCAAAGTAAACAATTGATTCATTCGGTAATTGCCGATAGAGTTGGCGCAATACCGTTAGCCCACCTACACCACTATCAAAAACACCAATGGGAGCGCGTTGAGGCTCTTGGTCTAAGAACTCGTAAATATTACCTTCAAAGCCGGAAGATGAATACACAGGCAGATACTATTAAAATTTGGGGATTTAAAATACAGAATTTAGCAGACAATTGCCTAAATGACCATTAAATTCTGTATGTACACCAATTAATTATTTGTACTATATTTTGAATTTGATCATCTTTTTAAATATTGCAGGATACCACGAGCGATCGCCTCTGCCATCCGATTTTGATATTCTGGTGAACCCAATCGAGGATTATCTTCCCGACCACTCATATAACCTGTTTCTACTAAAATCGAAGGCATAGAACTCTTTCTGAGGACATAGAATCTGGCTTTGCGTGTGCCTCTATCGTTGATAGTACCAATACTTTGTAAAATATTCTTGCGGACTGCTTCCGCTAGGGCGTAGCCACTATCGTAATAATAAACTTCTAAGCCATTGACATTGGGGCGATTCTCCACAGAATTTGCATGAATGCTGACAAATACTGTGGCATTAACTCGTTCAGCAATATCTACTCTACCTTGAAGCTCTACAAAGAAATCAGCATCTCGTGTTAATACTGCTTGCACACCGTTCTGTTCCAAAATAGCGGCAATCCTGCGACCGATGGGCAACACTACGTCTTTTTCTAACAGTCCACCCAAACCAGGTGCGCCTGAATCTTTCCCTCCATGTCCAGGGTCAATAACTACCAAAACTTTCCCCCTGGGAACTGAAGAATTTGCAGTGGGGCGGGATATAGTTCTCGGATTATCGATATTTGTCTCTAGTGATTGAGCTTGGTTAGCTGATGGTAATGGTAAAGCAACTGAGGGTATAAATCGTCGCGAGGGTTGTAAATCTAATGCCAAAAGCTGGTTGCTGACTTGATTGAGTTCCCCTATTTGTACTCCTGCTGCTGGTTGTACTAAAACAACTACTGTATTGGGTGCTTGGGGTTGCAATCGTACCCTGAGAATTGGACTATTGGCAGTAAAAGCAGGGCCTTTAACGTT
This sequence comes from Anabaena sp. UHCC 0399, assembly GCF_034931465.1. Lineage (NCBI taxonomy): Bacteria > Bacillati > Cyanobacteriota > Cyanophyceae > Nostocales > Nostocaceae > Anabaena > Anabaena sp. UHCC 0399. The sequence continues at coordinate 56,435 of NZ_JAYGGZ010000008.1, forward strand.
GGCAGCTAATTTGGCATTATTAATCGTGATGCGGAATAATCCAGTCGATCTATCCCAACCACCTTGAGCCGAGACTAATTGGTCAGCACGAATCAACAGTTGTGTACCATTTTCAGCTAGTTCTATGGACTGGATGGTAGCTGGTGAATTAGTAGCAGAAATAGGTTCTGAGTTATTTTCTCTGGGTGATCTGACTAAATTTTTACTAGGCAGAACTACAAAGCCACCTACGCTGCTGGTAGTGACTCGCCATTCTGGACTATTTTGATCCAGCAGCATCGTCATCCGTACAGTTTGGGGTCTGTTTTGCAGTTGGCTAAATTGAATGCGGCTGACACCATAACGATTGACAGCAAAATCCTGCTGTTTCAGATTGGGTGATAGAGATGAGCCGGCAATATCGATGTTGAGTACCTGCTTATCTTCTGTGCGATTAACTTGAATTTGAGGATTACCACCACGGGTGCGGACAAAAAAGCCATCACCTGTGACTTGGAGGTTTTCGATTTGAGTTACAGATGCAACAGTATTAACTTCTGGTTCGCGACTAGTAGGCGTGACCGTGTAAATATTTCTAGAAGGTGGGTTAGAGGGTGGTTGCTGGGCAATTTCTGGATTATCTATTCTGCTTTCAGCAACTGGTGTGGGTAATTGGACAGTCCAACGATTGGCAGTAATTCCGACAAATTTGATTTGTTGGGGGTCGAGGGTATAACCAGGGGCTAGTTCTACAACTATCCGAGTGGTTTGGGGGTCAAATTGCCCCACACGCACTGATCGAATCGCACCCCCTACCTGTTGGGTGGACTGGGGCTGGCCAAAGGTTATTCCTGGCAAATCAATGACTAAGCGTGTGGGTTCAAAAATTAGTTGTGCTTGCGGCTGTACTGCGCCTGTAGTGTTAATCTCCAAGCGGTTTTGATTGGCATCAAATCGCCAAGAATTTAACCGCGTTGCCCAAGCTGGTGATGACAGTAACAATACCGTTCCCACAGTCCCGGTTAGTAACCAGTCTAGTTTCACAATCTTTTCTCCTGATTCGCATTGATGAGAGCTTTCGACAGTTATCAGTTATTCAGTTATCAGTTATCAGTGCCAGGAAAGCAAGCTTGATAACTGTTCACTGATGCAATCTCAACATATGGGCAAATCCTCACACCGTCACCGTTCAAACTTTGGCTTTTTTGGGGCAATCAAATTTTGTATCGGTATAAAAATAAAGCTGATGGCGTTGTATCTTAGCACGCACTTTTGATTTTGCCATGCTATTTGTCCATAAATTTATGGCTAAATTCAGCACAGACACTTTTGTAGATGCCAGCGATCGCTTTATTTTGAACCACGGTATCAGAGAAAAGAGATTTTCATGCTTGGTTGTGGGTTTTTTCGGTGAGGTGAGTAGCTTTCAGGAGAATTACTGTTAGCGTTTGAGATATTGGAGAATACCGCGAGCGATCGCATCTGCCATTTGGTTTTGGAAAGCTGTACTTCGCAACTTAGCCGAGTCCTCTCGACCAGTCAAAAAACCTGTTTCCACCAGAATAGAGGGCATGGAGCTTTTTCTGAGGACAAAAAATCTAGCTCGCCGTACTCCCCTATCTCTAACATTCACACTTTGGCGAATGCTGTTATGAACTGCGCGAGCTAAACCCAAACCACTGTCGTAATAATAGGTTTCCAGACCATTGACATCTGTGCGTCCTCCACCGATGGCGTTAGCGTGGATACTGACAAACACATCAGCACCAGCTCTTTCTGCCATCTGTACTCTTCCTGGTAAACTCACAAAGTTGTCAGAGTTACGCGTCATCACCACTTGCACACCGTTTTGTTGTAAAACTTGAGCAATGCGTTGGCTAATGGGTAATATGACATCTTTTTCACGTAGTCCACCGATACCAATTGCACCTGGGTCTTTACCACCATGTCCGGGGTCAATCAATACTACGACCTTACCTCTAGGAAGAGGACGTGTTGGTTGAGTTACAGGTTGAGGATTTCGAGGGTCTGGTAGTTGTCCTTGGATGGGAGGTAAAGGTGGTGTGGTGATGTTCCGACGCGAGCCTTGTAATTCCAAAGCCAAAAGCTGATTACCGACTTGGTTGAGTGATCCAACTTGAACTCCGGCAGCTGGTTGGACTAAGACAACTACAGTATTAGGGTTTTGGGTTTGCAACCGGACTCTGAGGATAGGACTATTAGCTTGAAAATTTGGCCCTTTAACGTTAGGAGCTAACTTAGCGTTAGTAATAGCAATGCGGAACAGACCAGTATTTCTATCCCAACCACTGGTAGCAGATACATTTTGATCGGCGCGAATAACTAATTGGTTATTGGCTAGATCAATAGATTGAATCGTCGCTACTTCATTACTGGCAGGTAATTTGCTAGGTACAGTAATATTATTTGCTGAGTTATCAGAATTATCATTTCCTGGTAGTCTGACAACCCGACTGGGGAGAACTACCAAACCACCAGCACTACTGGAGGTGACGCGCCAGTCAGGGCTATTTTTATCTACCCTTAAAGTCATGCGGACAGACGGTTTACTGGTTTGCAGTTGGTTGAGTTCTATGCGGCTCACACCATGCTTGTTGACAGTAATATTTCGCTGGGTGAGACGTGGTGACAAACTTGCACCAGCAATATCCATAAAAATGGTAGCGCGATCGCGGCTGCGATTGACCTTAATTTGAGGATTACCGCCACTGGTACGAACAAAAAAACCATCCCCAGTTACTTGTAAGTTTTCAACTTGAGTCGTTCCGGCGGCGGCAGTAACGACATTATTAGAAAACTCTGGTTTAGCGTCAGACTCCAACGTAACTACGTTGTAAACACTACTTGGGTTAGACTCTGCCCTTTCCGCCGTTGGGGTGGGTAATTGAACAGTCCAACGACTACTAGTAATGCCAACAAATTTGATTTGTTGGGGGTCAAGGGTATAACCAGGAGCGAGTTCCACGACTATTCGGGTGGTTTGGGGGTCAAATTGCCCCACACGCACTGCTCGAATCGCACCCCCTACCTGTTGTGTGGACTGGGGTTTGCCAAAAGTTGTACCTGGTAAGTCAATAACTAAGCGTGTGGGGCCAAAAATCAGTTGTGCTTTTGGTTGTACCGCTCCCGTGGTATTAATCTCCAAACGGTTTTGATTGGCATCAAATCGCCAAGAATTCAAACTTGTTGCCCAAGTTGGCGATGAAAGTAACAACACCGTTCCCACAGTTCCAGTTAGTAGCCAGTCTAGTTTCACAATCCTTTCTCCTGATTCGCATTCATGAGAGCTTTCTACAGTTATCAGTAAACATTTATTAGTTATCAGTCTGAGGAAAGCAACCTTGATAACTGTTCACTGTTTACTGATTTAATATCTCAACATATTGGTCAGTCGTCACACCTTCACCACCGAAATATTTAGTTACAGTAACTTTCTTGGATTTTAAAATGGGTATAAAATTACAAATTAATGGGTTAGAATTTCAGTATGCCCGCAATTTTCACCTAACTATCAGGACATACCATTTCTCCTCATAAAGCATCAGATGCAACAATGAGTTGACCAGATATTTATTATTGATTTTCTTGATTGCTGGTATCGAATTTTTAGGTAAAAACTCCAACTAATGTTAAATGATGGGACAAGATTTCTAGTCGCTACCTTTTAATTACTGAACAATCATCATAGATTAAGATTGGCAAAAAGATAAAACGGGCAACAAATAACATTCCAAATGTTAGTACGAATGAACCGAAAAATACAATTCACAATGACAGGGGACGGATAATCTAGGACAGAAGTTTCCCAACGATTGGGCATTAGGTATTGATTGGGATGCAAAAAAATTCTTTCCAGTCCCCTGTCCCCAGCTTTTCAATGAGTGGATTTGCAATTTTAGATTTTAGATTATTCAATCCAAAATCTAAAATTCCCCGTCCCCAGTCCTTATTCCTCTAAAATCAGCTTCTCTGAATCTTCTGCTACTTTGTCTGATTCAGGAAAAACAAACCTTAACAAGGGAGGGGCTAAGAAGGTTGTGAGGATAACCATCATGATAATTGCTGCCCCTAATGATGGAGAAAGAACGCCACTGGCAGATCCAACTCCAGCAAAAACCAATCCGACTTCACCTCTAGGAATCATACCTACACCAATAGCTAGGCGGTTAATTTGGGATTCACCAAAGATGCTAAAGCCTGTGATCACTTTACCGAGAATTGCGACGGCAATCAGGAAAATTGCCATAATTAGACCTTCCCTATTGCTGGGAATGGCTGGATTTAATACTCCTAAGTCCGTTTTTGCGCCTACAGTGACAAAGAAGATAGGCACGAGCATATCAGCGATGGGGCAGACTTGCCTTTGCAGTTCTTTACGCTTATCTGTTTCTTCTAAGACAAGACCAGCCGCAAATGCTCCCAGAATGGCTTCCAATTGAATGACGGCGGCAAAGTATGCCATTACAAAAGCGAAGATAAATGCTGGTATCACCAAGCTACCCCGTGTTTTGAGGTTATCAGCGATCGCCACAAATGTCTTGTTGAAAACGTTGCCCAGGACAATTGCACCCAGCAGAAAACCACTAGCACTGATAATTAAGTAAATTACACTGCTCACATCTACTGCGCCGTCTTTGGCTAGGCTAGCTACCACGGCTAAAACAATAATTCCTAGTACGTCATCAATGACCGCAGCCCCCAGAATAATCTGCCCTTCTTTGGAATTGAGTCGCCCTAATTCTGATAGCACTTTGGAAGTAATCCCAATACTGGTAGCAGTCAAAGCTGCGCCTGCAAAGATGGCAGGTACCGCGTCAATACCAAACAACATCATCAAACCTACCGTACCTGCTGTAAAAGGTACGACTACTCCCACAAAAGCTACTACTATGGCTTGGATACCAACAGCCATCAAGTCTTTTAAGTTTGACTCCAAGCCAATTTCAAACAGTAGGATGATCACACCTAATTCAGCCAAAACAGAAACGACCTCTGATTGAGCTGCAAATACTTCTGGTGTAGCTTCAGGAGTTAAACCAGCTGTAGTTTGTAGAAAAGTCATAATCAAAGAACTAGAACTATCTACACTACCTTCTGGAAACACCAATAGATGTAAAACAGAGACACCTACAAATACACCACCTACAAGTTCGCCCAAAACGGGTGGCAAACCTACTCGGTTGGATAACTCTCCACCAACTTTACTAGCTAGGTAAATTACCACTAAACTCAGTAGTACAGCAGCCACTACCATTGAACTATCTGCGGCTGTAGTCGTACTAGCCAACAGAGGAAAACAGAGGTTGATTGCACTTAAAAACTGCATTTGTTACGCGTTGTTCCGTGAACATCCTTCTCTTTCATTGTTACGTTAATTCTTGGAGAGATGAATTAGACAACTCTGAAAATGCTTGTTAGGCATAATTCAAGGATTTTGCCTAACAAGCATTTTGGGCAACACATAATTAATTTCTGGAGATGTCTATTAATTCTGTTGACAAGAGCTTTATATGGACGCGCTACTGCTTGCTAATTCCAGCAGGTATTGCCAATAAATATCAGGTATTGGTACTACTGATAATCTGGGAAGTCTCAATAAATCAAACTCTGCAAACTTTTCGATTTGCTTAATCTGGGATAGAGTCACAGACTGGCTAACTCTTTGCAATGGTCGCACATCGACAACTACCCGCTTGAGATCATCTAACGCCGGGTCTGGATAAGGTTGACTAGTTATCTCGGCTACACCCATAATTTGCCGTTCTTTACCAGTGTGATAAATAAATGCCAAATCTCCAGACTGCATTGTTCGTAGATGTTTGAGTGCTAGGGCATTGTTAACACCATCCCAAACTGTACTGCCATCTTGTTCTAAATCAAAGTATGAGTAATTGTCTGGTTCGGTTTTGAGCAGCCAATATGCCATGAGAAAATGCTTGTTTTGTAGTCAGGAACTGAAGACAGAGGAAATTTTACCCCAATACCCTCGTTTTGTGATTCTTCACCAGGGTTATATGGCGAAAAGGGGAAAGATCAAAATATCGGGACTTCATCGTTTTTGCTGATTTCACATGGTATCTCTACTTCAGTACCTATTATTAAAAATTTTGGTGTAATTTTTAGTTTCAAAAAATGTAACCGTTATAGAGTTTGACGATACAAATGTCAAAGTAGAAACATGCAAATTGTATCAAGCCGAGACATTAAATTCTTAATGACAAATGGCTAGATACGACTTATTCAAAGTATGTGTACACATTTTTCAGAGGAGTGTAAGTCTTATGTCTAGAACTACTTTATTTGCTACTCAGTGGCGTGCTGGGAAATTTTGGCAAACTCTACCATTAGTTTTGCTGGTATTTGTGACTTTTGGACAGCCTGGGATGGCGCAAGAAAAAGAAAGATTATTGCGGACTTTAACCGTCACAGGTAGAGGCGAAGAATCAATCCCCACAACTATTTCAGAAGTGAGCTTGGGGGTAGAAATTCAGGGTAAAACTGCTCAAGAAGTACAGCAAGAAGCGGCTCGGAGGTCATCGGCGGTAGTGGCTTTCCTCAAAGGTCGCAATGTGGATAAATTACAGACTACAGGGATTCGTCTAAATCCAGTTTATAGTTACACCAACAATGTACAGCGAATTACTGGATATGCTGCTAATAATACCGTCAGCTTTCGTATTGCGACGGAGAAAGCTGGGACATTGTTAGATGAAGCTGTAAAAGCTGGGGCGACCCAAATTAATAGTATCAGGTTTGTGGCTACTGATGAAGCGATCGCATCTGCTAGACAACAAGCTTTAAAGGAAGCTACCCAAGAAGCTCAAAAACAAGCTGAAGCTGTGTTTAATGCTCTTGGTCTCCAGTCAAAGGAGGTAGTAAGTATTCAAATTAATGGTGCAAGTGCGCCGCCACCACCCATGCTATATCGTGCTGAGGCTGCTAAGTTAGCTAGTGACGACGCTTCCACCCCTGTAATTGGTGGCGAACAACAAGTTGACGCATCGGTGACTTTGCAAATTAGTTATTAGTCAAGAGTTAAGAGTCAATAGTCATTACTGTAGACTATTGACTCTTAACTTCCAGTTAAAAATGTTCTGAAGGGAAGTCGCCGCCTCCTCCTCCATCTCTATCTTGCTTAGAACCTAGTAGTTCTAGTTGGTCTACTCTAATAATAGGTGTAGAACGGTTAGCTCCAGTTTGGCGATCGCTCCATGTGTCAAACTTCAAAGAACCTTTGATCCCAATTAAACTACCTTTGCGGACATAATTCCCAGCTACTTCTGCTGTCTTGTCCCATAGTTCTAAAGTGAACCAGTCAGGCTCATCACTATTACGAGTTCTCCGTTTAACTGCTAGTGTTAATCTACACTTAACACTACCAGACTCGAAATACTTTATATCTGGATCACCACCTACCCGACCAACTAAAGTGACGATATTAATACTCATGTGCTTCACCTTTTAGTACAAAAGTACTTATTTATTCTGACTCTAATCATAACTAATTGTGACTAACTTGGAAATCTGTGAACAACTGCACTACAAATTTAGGTATAAAAATAAGCAGAATTTCCAGAACAATCTGAAAAAATATACGGATATACTCAACTAGTCAAAGGATATCAGATTGGTAGATGTAAAAAACTAGGTAAGAATTACCGTCATTCACCACAAAATAGGATATTGGGCTGGACTCTAGAGCAAAAAAATAATAGAATCCAGCACGATTCTCTTTAACAGTTGTAGTCTAGAATTATCGCAAATTAGGGGGCGTGAGACGAGTGGGTCTGTTCAGGAACTTTCGCACATCGTGGGATATGGGTATCGACCTCGGTACTGCCAATACCCTCGTTTATGTGTCTGGTAAAGGTATTGTACTCCAAGAACCTTCTGTAGTTGCTATCGATCAAAACGAAAAGGTAGCTCTAGCCGTAGGAGAAGAAGCTAAAAGAATGCTCGGTCGCACACCGGGAAATGTCATCGCTTTGCGACCTTTGCGCGATGGTGTCATCGCTGATTTCGACACAGCAGAGTTGATGCTGAAAAGCTTTATTCAGCGTGTTAATGAAGGTAGGTCTTTGATATTACCTCGAATTGTCATTGGCATACCGAGTGGTGTCACTGGCGTAGAAAGAAGAGCTGTTATGGATGCAGCAGCTCAAGCTGGAGCAAGAGAAGTTTATTTAATTGATGAACCAGTAGCAGCAGCTATTGGAGCAGGACTCCCAGTAGCAGAACCAACTGGTAATATGATTATCGACATTGGTGGGGGTACAACAGAAGTTGCCGTGCTGAGTCTCCAAGGGACTGTGATCAGTGAATCAGTACGCATTGCTGGCGATGAATTAACGGAAGCCATCATCATGTATCTGAAAAAAGTGCATAACTTGGTGATTGGGGAACGGACTGCGGAAGATATCAAAATTCGGATTGGTTCTGCCTATCCCACCCATGATGATAATGATTCAATGATGGAAGTGCGGGGTTTACACTTGCTTTCTGGTCTACCCAGAACTGTCACCATTAAAGGGCCAGAAATTCGTGAAAGTATGCTAGAGCCGCTATCTGTGATCATCGAAGCGGTGAAGCGCACTTTGGAACGTACACCCCCAGAACTAGCCTCAGACATTATTGACAGAGGCATTATGCTAGCTGGTGGCGGTGCTTTGCTCAAGGGAATAGATACCCTCATTAGCCACGAAACAGGTATTGTTACTCATATTGCTGCTGATCCTCTCAGTTGCGTTGTGTTGGGAACAGGGCGGGTGCTAGAAAACTTCAAACAGCTAGAACGGGTGTTTAGCGGGCGTTCTCGAAATATGTAATCAAAAAATTTTAGATATTGGGTTCTATTTGGTTGTAATTTGGGTTTTATATAAATAGAATCCAGTATTTTTTGAATTTATAGAAATAGGTTATCGATGGTTACTCTACGTCGTTGGTGGGATCGCAAAACCTTACAAGTCGGTTTAGTTGCTTTAGCTTTGGGTGGTGCTTGGGTATTACGCCAGACCCAAGGAGAATTTCTATTGGAAGTATACGAGCTAATCACCCGTCCTGTACAAATGTTACAAACGGGGACAACTCCTGAAGAACGTCAAGAAGAACTGCTCAAAAATGCTCAGTTTTTGGAGTTACAAACACGGATTACTGAACTGGAAAGTCAAAATCAAAAACTCCAAAATTTACTAGGTTACGCTGAAAAAGAGCCACTAGCATCACGACCAATTCCCGCCAGAGTGATAGGACGTAGTGCTGATCATTGGTGGCAACAAGTGACCATCAACCGTGGCTCAAATGTGGGCATTCAGAAAGGTTATGTTGTAAAAGCTGAAGGGGGATTAGTTGGTCTAGTAGAAAGTGTCACACCTAACACCAGCCGCATATTGTTAATCAGTGACCTCAAAAGTCAAGTTGGTGTCACCATTAGCCGGACTTCCGCCAAAGGTGTATTGAGGGGAGATTCTTCTGCCGAAGCTGTATTAGAGTTTTATGAAAAAGTCCCTAATGTGAAAGTGGGAGACTTAGTTTCTACGTCTATGTATAGTCAGAGATTCCCCACAGGTTTAGCGGTGGGAAAAATCAAGTCGCTAGATTTGAAAAAACTTCCAGCTTCTATAGCTAAAGTTGAACTTTTTCCCCAAATTAGTACCCTAGATTGGGTTGCGGTCTATCCCAAACCCAAAAATCCAGAGTTGGAAAATCAGCAATCAGCAAACCCGAAAGCACAAAAATCTAATTAAACTAAGTCTCTCAAAATGGTGAAGATACCTTCATTTAGTGGCAAGTCAAAACCGCCAGAGCGAAAATTCCGAACCAGAAAAAAATTTTTGGCGGATTGGCATCCAGGTTGGTTACGTGTAGTAGATTGGAGCATCACAGTTGGGTCTGTGTTTTTATGTTTGCTATTATTACCAACGCGCTTTCCTGGCACGGAATTATTGCGAATTGGGCCAAATTGGTTATTAATTTGGGTGGTTGCTTGGAGTGTAAAGCGGTCTGTGTGGGCGGGAACATTAGCAGGTATTATCTTAGGTCTACTTCAGGATGCTATGACTTCGCCTGAACCATCTCATGCTATCACTTTGGGTTTTGTAGGATTTTTGACGGCACTAATTCAGAAGCCGCGTTTTATCCAGGAAGACTTTATTTCCATTGCCTTAATTGTCTTCGTAATGGCAATTATTGCAGAAACTGGGTTTGGGTTGTTATTAAATTTAGCAGGCGATCGCTCCACAGATTTCATCTGGGCATACTATCAGCGCGTCACCCTCGCTTCCGCCATTCTCAGCAGTCTCTGGGCGCCGGTTCTCTACTATCCCCTCAATGTTTGGTGGGAGAAGATGAAATTAGTCAATAGTCATTAGTTATTAGTCATTAATGGTTTTCCCCAATCCCCAACGATCGCCTAGGGATATTACTCTGTAAGTATCGCTATTAAAGCAGTTAGCGTGCAGAATATTTACAGTATTGCCCAAGATTATGGATAACTTGCCAGTGGTTGCTCAAGCGGGTGCATCCCAACCAAATAACACTCAGGATAATGAATTTCTAGTGCGATCGCCAGTTGATTCTCATTTACAAATCCCACAACCTGTAGGTAGTGAGTTTGATCGGGCGATAATGCAACGGTGTTTGGAACTTGCCCGCCGTGCTTTGGGACGCACTTCACCTAATCCGTTAGTGGGGGCAGTAATTGTTAAAAATGGGCAGATTGTCGGGGAAGGTTTTCATCCCCGTGCTGGCGAACCTCATGCCGAAGTTTTTGCCCTAAAAGATGCTGGAGAGCTAGCGCGTGGTGCTACAGCCTATGTGAGTCTTGAACCTTGTAATCATTACGGCCGAACTCCACCTTGTTCAGAAGCTTTAGTGGCGGCTGGTGTGGCTAGGGTAGTGGTGGGAATGGTTGATCCTAACCCCTTGGTAGCTGGTGGTGGGATTAAGCGTTTGCGATCGGCGGGAATAGAGGTGTTAGTGGGAGTAGAAGCGGAAGCTTGCCAGCAACTTAATGAAGCTTTTGTCTACCGCATTCTGCACAAACGACCTTTAGGTATTTTGAAATACGCTATGACTTTAGATGGTAAAATCGCCACTAATTCCGGTCATAGTGCTTGGGTTACAAACCAAGCAGCGCGTAGCGAAGTTCATCAATTACGGGCTGGTTGCGATGCGGTGATTGTGGGTGGGAATACTGTTCGTCAAGATAATCCTTACCTCACTAGCCATCAACTAGAGGCTCACAATCCCCTGCGGGTGGTGATGAGTCGCTCTCTCAATTTACCTACAGATGCCCGTCTGTGGCAAACAGCAGAAGCACCCACTTTGGTATTGACACAAGTCGGTGCTAACCCAGATTTCCAAAAATTCTTACTGGAACAAGGGGTTGAGGTATTAGAGTTACCATCTCTCACGCCACAAACGGCAATAGAACATTTATATGTGCGGGGTTTTTGTAGTGTGTTGTGGGAATGTGGCGGGACTTTAGCAGCCAGAGCAATATCTGAAGGTGCAGTGCAGAAAATTTTAGCCTTTATTGCCCCCAAAATTATCGGTGGTAATCATGCACCGACACCTGTGGGTGACTTAGGTTTAAATACTATGACAGAGGCTTTGCTTTTAGAACGTGTTCGTTGGCGTGTCGTTGGTGGCGATTGTTTGGTAGAAGGTTATTTGCCACACAAGAATTAATAAACAGTAGTTCATAGTCAATAGCAGTAACTATTGGCTATGGATTAGTAATTTGTAGATAGGTTACTATCAACACTGTTTATCATAAGCAATATCACGTATTAAAGATAGCCGAGATTGGATGTAGTCAGTCAGGAAGTCAGTTTCATTAGGCTCTAAAAATGCTTGCGTTGTTGTTTGGTGTGCTAACCATTGCACCAAGCTAGCATCATCCATCTGCAAGAGTGTTTTGGTTTGGGAGTTTTCAACAACCGCCCAGAGTTGACGCAGAATTGTAGGAGTCATCAGACCTCAATTTAATCATTTAGCTTAGTTGTTTTCAGATTACACAATTACAGCAGCAGATCACGACATTAACGTACAAGCTGAGACAAGTATTATTAAAAACTTAATATAGGGTTTTAAAACTTGATTAATTTTAAGAATGTAAGCACTACATTAAATAATTAACAAAAGTTAAAATTCAGTCAATTTCTGAGGCTGGGGATTGGACTTTTAAGTGCTTATTTGTGAGTAAATAAGATTTAATCTACTCACACCATATAGTACAGTTCAATGAAATGTACTCAGAGCAAATACTTGTTATAGATGATTAAATAGTTGATTTATCTAAGAAAATTCTACCATTTATGCCCAAAAAATTGATTATTAGCACTTATTTGGAATTATATTGGAGACTGGGGACAGCCCTGGTGAATGAAATCTATGCTATACAGACAAAACCCGCACAGGCGGGTTTCTCTCTTTTCTTGGCTAAATTCGGTAGGTATATTTAATTTCAATCTTCGTACTCTACCCAGCTATTAGGTGTCTCAGAAACATGGACTTTTAGCTGTACTTCTGGCGGTAATTTTTTCTTAGTTTCGTCGTAGATATACTTAGCGATCATTTCCGCAGTTGTCTCATATTCAGGAGACATAACTTCATTTAAAACAGAATGATCAAGTCCGCCTTTTGTGGCATCTTGTTTTGCCCAACGTAGTGTTCTAAAATCAGCTACCATTACTGGGTTTGGACAGTATTGTGAAGCGTATAGTTGTGTAGATGTTGCTTCAATGCGGACTTGATAATTATGCCCGTGCATTCGACCACAGGGGCCATTGTAATCTTTAATGTAGTGAGCAGCATTAAAGGTAAATTCTGTTACGACTTTCCATTTAGGCATTTTAATACAACCTCTTAGTCGATTATTAAATTAATTTCATATCTCTTTATATTATGAGAGTGAACAACAATGTATTTACACTTATTGTTGAGTGTTCAGATCCTCGACTTCTTTGAGAATTAGGGAATCTTGTTTCTCGTAAGAATCGCATTACTGACCAACATCAAGGTTAAGATAGAAACTTTTATCAACCACTCTATAACTACCATCATACTTAATTATAGGAATGCTAACTTGGTGTTGTCCTGCTGCTAGTTGCCACGAGTTGGGAAAGTTGCTGATATTGTGACAGCCTGTGTTAATGGGAAAAGTGCTAGGAGTTGATAGCATATCTTGATAATTCTCAATGCTATCTTTAAATAAATATACCTTAGCTTCTATTTTGTTGAGTTTTACTTTAGTTGGTATGCAATAAGTTAAGCTTAAAAATTTCATTGTATCCCCAGCTTTTAGAGGAAGACGTTGGTTATATTTAACTTGTTGTGGTTCATCGCTATTAATCTGCACAAATAAATGAGCAACGCATACTTTATTGGCAATAGTTGGATGGCATTCTGAAGCATTAAAATTTGATGGATTGGTAGGGGCGGGATTAGTAGAAGTGTTCCCTTGTGAACTAGGTTTATTGATGAAAGCTGATCCTAAAGTTGCACCAGCAGTGATCAGAGCAACTAGGATAGGGGTCATAATTTTTAATGTGGAAAGCTTCATATTTAGATAACTCCAGAAAATTTTTATCTCTTATTTATTAGATTATCTGGGTAGTTATATTTTGTCGGTATGTGGACGTATGAGTTATTACTCTCGATACTTTTTCAGGTGGGTAGGTCAAAGTAGGTTCAAGTTGGTTTGACTAATCGCCCTCAGTAAATAGCCAGTCCATGCACAGGATTTAACGTGAGTTCAATAAGTTTTAAAAACCCCTCTCCAAAGACGCGGAGCGGCTTCTCGCTAGAGTACCTCTCCCCTGCAAGGCTACGGTGTACACACAAGTCTGATAACCTTATTCCACATCGTTTTGATCCCCCCTAACCCCCCTTAAAAAAGGGGGG